>CAYLIY010000016.1:0-13175 GCA_964384015.1 uncultured Nitrososphaeria archaeon
TCCATCTTATATTCTCGTTTGCCTTTAATAACTCATCTCTAAGCTCTGTAAGCTTTATCACCCATTGTTCAGTCGATCTTAAGAACAGAGGTGTCTTGCATCGCCAGCAATGCGGATACTTATGAATTATTGTTTCTCTCTTGTATAAAAGCTCTTTTTCTTTTAAATCTGATATTATTTCCTCATCGGCATCAAATATATACTTCCCTGCATATTTACCTGCATCCTTCGTGAAAAATCCCATCTCATTCACGAGGATTATATGCGGAAGCCCGTTCTCCATGGCCACCTCAAAATCCTCCTTTCCGTGCTCTGGAGCTACATGAACGCATCCAGTTCCTTCTTCCTCACTAACATATTTATCGCTTAAAACGACTCTATGCCCTCTATTTAAGTCTTTTTGAACCGGAACAAGGTCAGATAACGGAGCTACGTATTTAACCCCCTCCAATCTTCTTCCATCAAATTCATCTACTATCTCATATGGCTCATTTACAACGAACCCAAGCCTTGACTTCAGCAGAATTAGCGCCTCATTAGTCCTTTTAAGCTTTATTTTGACATAGGTTAGATCTGGGTGAACCATCACTGCTACATTTGATGGAAGAGTCCAAGGGGTTGTTGTCCAGATTAATAGATATTCCCTTTCCTTTCTTAAGATTGGAAACTTAACGTAGATTGATGGGCTCTTGGTGTCTATGTAGCCCTGAGCCACTTCGTGATCAGATAGAACTGTTTCGCATCTTGGACACCAATGGAATACTCTTCTCTCCCTTTTTAATAATCCCTTCTCGTATATTTTCTTAACTCCCCACCAAATGGAGGAGATATAGTCATCGGTCAGAGTAACATAAGGATTAGACCAATCCATCCAAACCCCCAAAGATGAGAACTGATCGGTGAGGATGTTTAAGTTCTCGTAAACTATTTTTCTACACTCTTCGTTAAACCTCTCTAATCCCACCTCATCAATTATTTGCTTTTTCTTCCTTATTTTAAGGCTCTTCTCTACCATAACCTCTATCGGAAGGCCATGAGTATCGTATCCCGGTCTAGCCCATACCTCATATCCGTTCATTCTCTTATATCTCAGTACGGCATCCTTTATTATCTTATTCCACGCTGTTCCTACGTGAATGGGGTTTGTTACATATGGAGGACCGTCCAGGAAGTAGAACTTACCTCTATTTCCCTTTTTGTGGAGGGCTTTTTCGACTATCCTATTTTTGGCCCAGTACTTCTCTATTTCCCTCTCTATATTCATAAACCTCCTTGAGCTCATCTTGACTAGAATATCAATCTTAACGAATGATAAACATTAATATTTCAGTTTATTTCTAATCGATGAGCAGGGGTACATACTCCCTCCCTATTCTTGCTTTATAGATCCTATACCTATCATCAGGGGAGTATCTTGGAGGATGGGAGGTTCTAGTTTCAACACCACATTTATCGCAAATATCCCTCATTGTGTATCTCTTACAATTGGGGCACTTCCTAATTAAATCCCTCATTTCTCTAGCCTCTCTTCAATTATCATGTAATTAACCCCAAGTTTTGTTGAATAGCTTGAGATGTTCTTGAGTATTTTTGATGCATACCTCTTTATGTACTCGGGCCTGTAAGAACTTATCCTCACTAGGTATTTAGGCGAGGCCATAAGGGTAATAGAGATTTTCAACTTCTTGTCCTCGGCCCTCTTTTTGAGCTCATTTAAGAACTTCTTTATCTTACGTACCCCTCCTTTACCCTTATAGCTAACGGAAATGACGGCCCTTAATACGTACTCCCTTGGCTTTATTCTTTTTATTAAAAACTCCAGAAATTTCTTCTTTATCTCATTAGGAATATCAACCCTATTTAGAACTTCAGGATCGATTATTATGTTCTCTAGAGCCTCATAGACGGTTGTTTTTTTCTCGATCAACGGGCTCAACTTCTCCATTAACAGATTAGGATCTATTTTGCTTTTCTCCGCGAATGTTCTCACTAGTTTCCTTCCTTTTCTATTTCTCTCCCATTCGGCTAATATACTTCTTCTCTCGTGAATTGGCACATCTTTTAATGAAACATCCACTGTCTTTGTTTTCTTATCAACTCTTATGACCTTTACGACTACTCTTTCCCCAACCCTTATGATATCCGATATTCTCCTAACCCAACGGCTTGATACCTCTGATATCGGGAGAAAAGCGGTGTGAGAATAATCCTCAAGCTTTAAATAAGCTCCAAAACGCGTTATATTCTCGACAGTAGCTACAACGTATTCTTCTTCCTCCGGAAATTCCTCACTCATCATCCAAATATCCTTATTATCTTCCCTTTAATCTCAGCCTTTCCTCCAGTTGGCCTAGCCAATTCCTGACCGCATACGTTGCACTTAACCACTTTCGATACGTGGGAGAAGATTATCTGAGCATTCCCACATGAACTACACTCAACTAAGTAAAACTTACTCTTTGGCCTTGGGACGAGCTTACTCCACTCCAAACTCTCACCTTCCAATTGCGACCTTTTTCAGCCTTATCCCTTCCTTAACTACCTTATAAGAGCACTCAACACACTCGAGAACGAGGGCCACCTTTTTAGTCACTTTCGCTTTTCTCCTTTGTTTCGGGAACTTCTGGCCCCCATATCCCTTTTTATCCCATTCATGGTGAATAACTCCCCTTCTCAACCCACTTTCCTTGCCTTTCTTGAACATTTTAACCTTATGAACCGTGTGCTTCTTACATCTAGGACAATAGGTTCTGATCTCCTTGGGAATCTTCATTTTCACCCACTACCTTAACAAGTCCTCTCCTTATAAGTATTTTCAGATCTTCCTCATCTATCCTTATTAAATCTCCTTGCTTAAATGGGCCATATTCTGTCCCTGAAACTCCGACAAACGCTGGTATATCCCTCAAAGCAATCCCTATTAAGGCCTTTTCCTCAACTTTTTTAGCTCTGAACTTTAGCAACTCATCGATTATTTCTAAGAACTTCTCTTCATCCTTGGTTAAATTTTTAACCTTTTCTCCACGTGAAATTAGCTTAACGATTTTCTCCAATCTAATTAATTGAATTATTGTCTTTATCTTGAAGAGTATATCCTTCTCCCTCTCAAGAACCCTCTTTAAAACTTCATCTTTTGCTTTTTTCAATTTTCCTGAGTTTTCTGCTATTAAACGGTCAATTCTTTCCCTAATTTCGTCGAAATTCTCAGTTAATTCTTTCTCTGACATCTCTCTCCTAAGGGTTGACAATATCCTGTCCAGATCTTCACTCAACCTCCGCGACCCCCTTACATATCAAAAATGCGGCGACATATCCAGGAAGTCTAGCCCTTTCTCTAAAAAAGGGTCCATATTCCTCGCCCCTTAAGGTGATGGCAGGGGAATACTCAACATATACATCGATTTTCCTGCCTGGAAGCAGGATGGCGTCGTTGAACGGATTAAAAGATGTTAAATCGTCAACTTTCCTTTTAATAAATCCTGTTCCACCGTGAATGCTTTCAGGAAACCTTATTAGCCTGTGCATATCTGTTGTAACAACAGGATCTATTTCTATTCCTTCATTTCTTCTAATATAACTCTCTATTTTCTCTTTAAGCCTAGTGTTAAGCATTTTAACCTTATCCTGAATATCCAGATCCCCCTTAATTATGCTTCTTAACTTATCTGCCTCCCCCTCATTAAGATCACTTATGATCTCACGTCCCTCCAGAATTCTTTTAAGTCTCTTAAACGTTCTTCTTTCTGGATATCTATCATAAACAAGATCATACCCAATGAGCTTCAGGTAATCTGCTATCTCCAGTCTAGCTCTTACATCCATGTTTTCAACATCTCCTCCCGAAACATGGATATGGTATCCCCTATTTCCGGAAAAGTAAACGGTTATTCCCTTTGGATCAAAGCCAAACTCATCTATCAATATCCTCATAAGCTTCATAGTTTCCTTTTTAGCGACATTCAGGTCGTTTAACCACTCGATCTCCCTAAGCTTGCCACCGCATTTCTCGCATTTTTCTCTTTTACTCTTATAAACCTCATGACATTCATCGCAAAGATAGAAATAATCTATTTTTGCCCCCTTATAGGTTAATTTATCAGCATCTATGTCAAATACCAAGTCGGCAGCTAAAAGCACCTTTTTGTCCATTTCTCTATCTGGAAAGAGATAATAAGCGGCTGAATGATAGAGATGAGCTGGAACATCCGTTAAAATTAAGTTAAAGAGATCACTCTTACTTTTAACCCCAATATGCCTGATTATCTTGCCTGTTTCCAGAGATATATAAGCTATCTCCCTTTGAGAAATCCTATTGACCTCTTTAGCTATTCTGCTTGAGTTTATGTAGTAATACTCCTTAAATAGTTGCTTGAGGAATATTTTAGAGCTTTCTTTCATCTTTTTCCTTAATTAATGGATAGTTCACCGGGTTCTTAATCCTTTTGCAACGCTCATCTGGAAAGCATAGATTATAGACTCTCATCTTCTCACAGGATGGGACCATATACTTTTTCCTTCCGCCCCTTTCCCCAGCTATGTGCTCCACTTGATATCTGGCTATTCTCTCATTAAAATCCGATGTCCTTATGAAGAGCTTAAATACCTCGTCTATTTTATACCCTATCCTAAGCAGAAAGGCCGTAAGAGCGAATCTTGCCATATGAGGAGGATTTCCTCCAGATATAACCATTTCATAAATCCTACGCATGCAAGGTGGGAAGCTTTCAAAACTCTTGTTTATTACCTCCTCAATCTTGTATTTTCCGTTAATCCTCTTTTTAAACATTTCTAGGAGCTTCTTCGAATAGCTAATGACTCCTTCTTCAGCTATTTCTCCTTCCTCGATAAGCCTATCTATTATGTACTGTCTGATACTCTCAGAAATTATTCTGCTTATTCTCCGCTGATCTATTTTAACGAAACCCCCCTCAAGCAGGTTGTTGACAAGCTTCCACTGCTTACTAGCCATTTTCGATGCTATTTTAAGGTAATCCATGAAGTGTATCCTGTATTCTCCATCCCCAACGTAGTTCACTCTTAAGCCGAATTCTCTTGCTATATGGATAACGTTTTCAGGTAATTCGTTCCTAAGAAGAATATAGGCCCTCTTGGCCTCTCCATTAGCAAACTTAGCATATAAAAAAGGGTTTTTGGTAGCCTTTACCATAGCCAGGGCGAGGGGGAATGACGTGGCTATTAGCTCATCCTCCCCAAACCTCCAGCTAACCAGGACTCTACCCTTAATCGAGCCTATGGCCCTCTCAAAGGCATACTTCAGCACATGCTTAAGATCTTCCTCTCTAAATTCCTCCAGGGGAGGAGCAACTAATCTTATATATTCCTTGGCCTCTTTTGTGAAGGGATATTTGGCTGCCCAACTAGCGTTTATTCTCTTCCCTAAGCTCAATTCTACTCAATTCTCGGAGCAAGGTAGAAGTCGAATTTCATCCCTTCCAGCATTTCAAAGGCCAGCTTTAACGGAAGATCCGTTCCGAAGTTAAGGGAGACCAGCTCGGATATTTTGCTTAACTCCTTAACCACTCCTGTCATTATCTCAACGTTATAAGTAGCCATCGACTCCTTTTTTATCTCCTTCTCGTAAACTTCCGGACTATCGTAATCTACAGATATTACTGTTTCATATCCCTCATCACTTTCGCCCTTTATCTTTAGCTCGTTTAATAGGGCTTCGAACTTAACTTTATCGCTTATCTGCTTTATGTTATCCAGAGCGTGTTCAAGGACTGAACAAGCCATCTTTATCTTCACTGGAAACTCCACTTTTGGGGTGCCTAACGTCCTCGTTTCTCCAACATCTAACAGAGGAGTTATGAACTCCCTGGAATATCTCCCAATAGCCCTTATCTTCAATCTTCCTGTGGTCTCATCCATAGCTAGCTCAAGCTTTTCGTTTTTCTTAACACCTTTTAAGAACTTTATCACCTTCTCGAGCAGAACACTCACAGTTTGCTCCTTATCGACCTGGTATTCGGAGAAAAGTTTCTTTGATATTTCAAAGTCTATCATAGAAACATGAGCACTATCCATTCCTCTGAACCAAACTTTTTCTGGACTAATCTGTAGCCTTATCTCATCTGTTATTTTGGAGACAGCTAAAATAAATCTAATGAGTTGATTCGGGTTTTCAGTAGCTATTAGAAATCCCATCTCCTCACCCCAGCAATAAGTAATTATTAAACCAATGTAGTTAAGGTTTCAGAAACTCACTTAAACGAACTTCACGTAAACGTTATAATCAATCAATTAACTGGTCTCCTTTAAGGCCTTTTCTACCTCGCCTCTTATTTTCCTTAACAACTCTTCTGCTTTTCTAGCTCCATCACATATGATCGTTTTAAGATCTCCAGATTTAAGCGCTACATGGATCGTCACAGACCTTTCAAGAGGATGGATCTCAACAACCCCCGCCCCGATTACCCTCTCATCGACCATTAAACCCTCGCGAATTAGATTCCCAAGCGTCAAATCTTCATTCCATATCTTAAATTTAATGCTGTTCTTGCCTTTAGATATTATTTCTATCCTCATTTCACACCAACTAGCTCTAATAATTTTTCTAAGCCTCCATATAAATCTGATACTTTCCTAACCTCCTCATTTCCGCAATCGGGACATGTAAGTGCCCTTTTCTTAGCTCTTGTCAGCCTTAGCATGGACCCACATTTGCTACATTTAGCCGAAATCACGCCATATTTTCTCCCTCTTATTGACAGGTGAATTGCCCTGTTTTTAAGGCTCTTAACTACGGCGTATATTACATCTCCTGGCTTATACTGTCTCTCCCATTCCTTTAAATGTCTGGTTGGATAAACAACTCCAGTTATTGTTTCCTTTAAGATTTTTCCGTTAATGAGCTCTATTCTTACCATTCCATACACGCCAACAAGCTCCGTTATTCCCCCCACAACCTCATCACCGATCCTCACGTTAAAAACTTCCTTAAAGCTAAGCACCTCTATTATCCTTTTTTTTAAGTCCCTTCTGATTAGGCCAGGGAATTTCGCCCTTAAGTTACCGTTTTCCATGTAAACCCCCCTACCCGGCATGAACTCCTCTATTACTCCCAACTTTAACCCAGGATATGCTACCTCATAGCCTTCTGACAGATGGATAGACATCTTCAAATCTCCTCTCGCCGATCATTACCTCAAACTGCTCAACTGATAAAACAGGTCTTTCATAACTCTCTAAATCATCTACTGATATCCTAGGGCATAAGGTTTGAATAAACGCATCTATCCAGGGATAATAGGCGAGTTTCTCGGGTTTTAGGTCCGACATGGCAAGAATGAGGACATCTCCCTTCAGCCTACTTCTCACATAATCGACCAATTTCATGCTAGTTTGTCCCTCTTTAAGCCCAATTATTACCCCAAATTTACGGCAATTTCTGGCTTTTTCTATTCTATCCGCTATTAATGCTAATTTCCTCCTAGTTATGGAATCCAGATCTATTAGATCACCTTTGTAAGGATCAGCTAGAAATGTCCTTTTATGCGTTTTGAGGGATACTCCAAGACCGTGAAATAATCCCCCTCCTATAACTATGAATAAGTCAACTTCTTTCTCTATATCCTTAACTGATGAGACATCACAGCCTGATATTTGTCCTTTGCTAAAATACTTGTTTTTTGGGTTTCCAAGCCTGACATCTATCTTTTTTTCAGTAAATATCTTTTTCACATATTTTAAGAGCTGTAGATATTGAATGGACGCTGCTAAACCAACTTTCTTGCCCTTACACACCTTAATAATTTTCTCCAATAGACTCTTCGACATGGGCACGTCGTCGAAGACATCTATAAAAACAACTCTCTTTCCTGGCTTTTTTATTGGAGTATGGGCCAGATGTATGAGGAGATCACAACCCAATTTATTTAGATCACCTAGAGCCAAATCACAGGGTCCAAAACAGGTTTCGCCATGAATTATCACATCAGATCCTGTCTTTCTCACTATTATGGGGTAAATCTTACTTAAACTCATTTTAAGGCCTTCAGGAACTTGAATAAGAACTCTTTTTGCCTTTTTCTTCCTTATTTCCTCAATTATTCTATCAACGGGAATTCTCATAGACCTACTTAACAATGCTCACAACATTCATTCTTGCTCCTTTGGGGAACTTAGAGGCTGCTATCCTTAAAGCCTCTCTGACCTTATTCTCATGCCTTTTATAAGTTCTGACGAGTAATATCGTTTGTCCTCTCCTTACAGCAGCAGCTCTTCCTATTGGCTTGCCGAAGGCTCTTCTCATTCCTTCTTGTAACCTATCCGCCCCAGCGCCTGTCATCATCTTATTCTCCCTTAAGACATGATGAGGATAGATCAGAATCCTGAGATAATATTCATCTCCGATTCTTTTAGCTAGATTCTTGTTGGCTGTTATTCTTATAGCCTCTAAGGCATTATCTCTGACTAAGACGGTTTCATTTGCGATTAGTTTCATCTCTATCTCATAATCATCCCTATGTTTCCCATGGGTAAACCTAGTTATCCTAGGCTGGGGAGCTCCGCTAATATATTCCTCTCTAGTATAAAGTTGTCCTCGAATGGACCTGTAATTTCTGGCTTTCATCCTAAATCCAATACAAGGAAACTTGCAAATAAGTGTTATCTGATCAGCCCTATTTTCTTCAGAGTGGATCTAATAACTCCTAAGATTAGAGTTGCCTCTCTATATCCAATTCCTCCCCTATGCATCACGTTAGAAAAAGCTTTTTTCGCCATTTTTGCCTTATTCTTATTGTTCAGAGCATCTTCAGCAAGCATTTCAAAATACTCAATCAATTTTTCTCTTACCTCCTTTTTAGCTAAAATTCTGGTTCTTTTTTCTCTCTTTTTGATGCGGCGCAGGACGTAAAAAATGATAGCAGCTGAACACGCTAGATTTAAGGTTCTATACTTATTGCTAGCCTGAATTGTTAGAAGAACATGGCATTTTTCTATTTCCTCTCTTTTCAATCCACTGGACTCTCTTCCAAAAACAACAGCTATTGACTCGACTTTTATCCCCGATATGAGCTTCGGTAGCTCGCTTAACTCCACTGCTCTTCTGCTTATATTCTTTCCCCTCTCCCTGTAAATGGCTGAAGTTGCTATCGATAGCTCAACATCTTTAAGGGCATCATCTAGGCTTCTGTAAATAACGGCCTTTTTGACTCTATTTACAGCATGAGATGAGAATATTTCGGCTATCTCCCAATCTCTCTCCTTTAAACTTGGGTTAACAAGCCTGAGCTCATCTATCTCAAAATTCTCACAAAGCCTGGCTATAAGCCCTAAGTTAACCGGTTTCTCAGGCTCGACTAGGATCGCATAAATCCTCATACTAAGACTCCAACTAATCTTAGGAATGACCTTAAAATTACTTTAAGGAGGTTTAAGAGAAGCTTTCTTATTTCATGAGCTGGTTCATTAACTGTTGTTTTGGCAAAAATTTAACTGAACTTACCTATCTACGGTCTATTAGTGTCAGGTGATTTAAGTGATATCCAGAGATGAGGCTTTGAAATTAATAAGGGAAAACGTGAGGGACGAAAGGTACTTCAAGCATATGCTGGCCGTTGAGGCTATTATGAAGGGACTTGCCGATTATTTTAAAGAAGATAAGGACATATGGGGGATAACAGGGCTGCTTCACGATATCGACTATGAGAGAACAGTTAATACTCCCGAAAGGCATGGCCTGCTAGCTCAGGAGATCCTTAGGGGTTTGGTGACGAAGGAAGTTTTAAGAGCGATAAAAGCTCATAATTTTGAAAACACAGGAGTGATGCCCAAATCCAGGATGGAGAAGGCGTTGATAGCAGCCGATGCTATCTCAGGATTGATAATAGCATGTGCTCTTGTCATGCCGTCTAAAAAACTTAAGGATGTTAGAGTAAAGACAATAACAAAGAAGTTTAAGTCAAAAGATTTTGCAAGAGGTGTTAACAGGAATAGAATATTGTTCTGCGAGCAAATAGGATTAGAGAGAAGGAAGTTCTTTGAAATAGCCCTTGAAAGCCTTAAGGAGATTGCCTCAGAGCTTGGTTTATAGGCTAATGATCAAGACCTTTCTGCTACGATCAAATGAACTTCAAAGAAATGGAGATGTCGTGTTAGCATAACTGTCGTTAGATCTGAGAACTTGTTCAAGGATAGAGCATTAATCACATCCTTTATTGAAAAACACCTCTCGAAGTTGCTGGTCAAGTGTTGCAGTAAGCGCGATAAATAGCAGATCGCCTTTAACCTCGAGAATATGTCCATTAAGTAAAGAAGGCCTCCTGTCCTTAAAACACGAAAAAACTCCTTAAATGCCTTTTTAACTTCGTTCATGGATTTCATCTCATGAATAGCACCTACAGCGACTAAAGCTTTAAAAAAACCATCCTTAAATGGAAGAAACCTCATGTCAGCTCTAACAAAATTAGCATCCTTGATGACGTCCTTAGCGTACATTAGCGGAATAACGCCCAAATCAACTCCAATTACATTGCTCATATCATCGCGAAAGCATTTCATCTCCATTATTAACCTGCCCCAACCACAACCAGCATCTAATAGGAAGCCTTGGTTAAGAAGCTGGTTCATTCCCAGAATAAGGTTTAATATGAGATTTTGTCTCCTTTTAATAGCGCTTTTAACGCCTTTAAACTCAGATCTAGCTAGTTTCTCTGGTTTTCCTAATTTATTGATAGCGACTCTTATATCCTTCTCCTCGACTACCTTGGCCCCCCTCCTTAAAGCCTCCTCAATACCGTGAAACCTTAATATATGCTCAATGTCCGTTAATATCAACCTTAAATAACCAGGTTTTGGATCTAAATCAGTTCTTTTGATTTTGTTCATAAAATCCATCAGATAATCCTTAATTAGCCTCTCAGCCGCTTGACTGAAGGCCATCATCTTATTTTAGGGCATATTAAGCTAGTTTATATAAGTCATATGGTCTTGTGGGCAAGGGCTGAACACTGTTGAGCTCGCTCAATGTTCGTGAAATTGGCCGAAATTCATCGATCTACTTCTCAACAGTGTAGTTAAAGGACGGTTATCACCGATCATACGCTATGAGTCTTATCACCCTAACTATCCTTTGATAACATGTTTGATTAGTAAGCCAATTTTTTATTGTCTTCCAGTCCAAGGATATTGGTGGTTAAATGAGCTGGGATCCGTTTGAGGAGATAAAAAGAATAAAGAATGAAATAGATAGAATGATAACGGACCTTCTTGGAAGGGCACGAGTATATAAACCCAGGGAAGTGATATCTGGAGGATATAGACGGCCTTTAATCGATGTTTACGAGACAGATAAAGAAGTTGTCGTGATGGCTGAGATGCCTGGAGTAAGGAAGGAGGATATAATCGTGAATGTTTCGACTGATGCCGTAGAAATACGGGCTGAACTTAAAAAAGAGGAAGAAGTGAAAAAAGCGGGCTATTACAGGAGAGAAAGAGAATATACGGGATTCATGAGAATGATTTCCCTGCCCACAAAGGTGAATCCAAAGGAAGCCAAGGCAACCTACAAAAACGGGATTCTGGAGATAAGATTACCTAAGGTTGAAAAGAAGGAAAGGGTGAGGATAGAAATAAAGTAGTCAGAATATCCGGAATACCTTAAATATTGGAATTATCAAAAACTTCTTGAGCTGATAGATTTGCCAAAGGATTTTGTTGAAGTTAAAATATTTGATGTTGTTTCCTTAGTGACATCTATCGGAAGAATGCCAGCAATTCTACTTGAGGATAAGGAGGAAAGAATACTTCCGGTCATAGTAGGGGAAGAGGTTGCCCTATCCTTAAAATCCGCTATTGAGGGGACAAAAATGGAAGAGGAGGATATATGGACAATAGCTTACAGCATAATTAAGGAGTCAAATGGAAAGGTGAAAGAGGCTATAATACATGGAGTCAAAGGGAATAGGTTTCTATCCTATATGACAATCGGTTTAATGAACAAAAAAATGAAGATAGACTGCAAGCCGAGCGACGCTATATCCCTTGCAGTTAGGGCCAAAAGTCCAATAAAAGTTGCAAAAGAGATAATGGATGAGCTTTCTTTTGATAAACACCAGTTAAAGCTTTAGTCTTGCAGAGAATAAAATCAATTAAATCCCGACTTTTTAGCCTTTATAGTTATTTTAAGATAGGCTTACTTCAGGAAACGCTTAAGTATGCCGGGAGCTCAAACCATATAATGGCGGGAGGGACGAGAGCTTCCCCCCATAGCGAGGCTATTACTGCTCTATAGGGGTGGGGAAGCCAGGTTAAGGCTCCACTTATTGGTGGAGGCCGCCGAGTCCCGCCGGGCTCATAACCCGGAGATTTGGTGTTAAGCCAAACCGGTAGTCCCTGGTTCAAAGGAGCGAGTGTTCGCTCGGGAAATCCAGAGGCAATAGCCGGAGAAGCCCCGCTACCATAGTCCCTCCCGCCTCCAAGTATTTCTGAGTCATAGGGCTTAGTGATGGGTAGAAAGGTATTTGATAGGGATAAGCGCAGAAGATGCGAGTATAAGGGTAGTAAATATTGTTGGAATGAGTGCCCATACAACATATGGCGAGAAAAATATAGAAAAACCAGTATTAATTAATTAGTCTTTAACAGTGTTTGATATGAGTGTTGAGCCTTTAGACAAAGCTTTCAGGAAAATATACGAAAGCTATGATAGGAACCCCTTAGGTTGGAGGGTTTTAATCACTAAGGACGAGGAAGGCTTTCCAACGATAGTGTTCTTAACTCCTAAAGAAATGTGGGAGCTTAAACTAGACAGCTTATATAAAGAAGCTCCTTTTGGTTTTGGAATTAAGCTCAATGAGGCTCCTTCAGGGGAGATAGCCAGCAAATGCCCAAGCTATGGTTTTAGATTAGTGGAGGAAAATCAGCTAGATAAGCTAATGGAGAGCTGCAACGAGGAGGAATTAAGCAATATCATAAATAAGATTCTTTCTCAAAGGCCAATGTCACTAAGGGACATTAATAGGGGGTTAAGGGAAAAAAGAGGCGTTCTTCATGGGCCACTTATATATACATCCAAATTCCCACGTCTATCTGAAAAACAAGTTAAATTGGACATAAAACTGAGAGCAGAATTAAGGAAATTGATACAGAGGAAGGGTATAGCTTCTTTGTATGTTTAGCTTAACATTACATGTTTTTCTATATTCTTA
>CAYLIY010000017.1:0-9298 GCA_964384015.1 uncultured Nitrososphaeria archaeon
CGCATTAGCGGCTTATAAATGCACTGGTAGAGGTGCTAGGCATTTACCAAGTCCAGACCAACTAGTCAGGATGTGGCCTGAACTTTTAAAATTATTTCAAGCTTAACTACTATAGATTTAAGCATTAACGGCTCAACTTTATCGTTTAGCACATAATTCCGTGTAAAATCAACTAGACCTAAGTAACGACGTTCATAATCCCCCAAACCATGTTAGCTTAAGTATCCCAACTCGCTAAGCCATAGCTTTAGGGTGCTCAGAGGTTTGGTGAGTGCAGCTCCTTTAACATCTCCTATTGGATCATGAATTTTCAACTTGAGGCCCATTTCCATATGTTACGGCTATTTGGCTTCCCATCTCAACTATTTTTACAGATTGTTTACAGGAGTTTTCAATGTTCCTTGTCTAGCACCTCAGAAATAGCCCTCTTGTCGAATTTCCTCCAGGGTTGTGAAAATCCTACCGATCTTAAATTAACTCGGGCTATCCAAAAGCCCTATCCCCGGCATCCCCTAAGCCAGGAACTATATATCCCCTCTCATTCAGCTTGGCATCTATAGCTAATGTATATATCTCAGCGTTCGGGTATCTCCTCAATATCTTCCTAATGGCTAGAGGAGTGGACACAACAGTCGATATTATCAGTTTTTTTGGTTTTCCCCTTTTTAGAACTTCGTTTAAAACAGCCACCATCGTTGAACCTGTGGCGAACATGGTATCAGCCACTATTACTATTCCCTCCCTCGAGAATTGAGGAATATTAACGTAAGATACTCTTACCGGGAATTCCATCTTACCTTTCTCTCCTACCTCGCTCTCAATCCTCTTAGCTCCAATGAAACCCTCCCTTGCCCTCGGGAATATGTCTATCAATCCATGGACCAGGGGAACGGCTGCCCTTAACACGGATATTATGACCACTTTGTCCATATTAGAGATTCTTATTCCCTCAGCCTTAACCCCTAGAGGAGTCTCTACCTCCACCTTTTCAAAATCCAAATTCTTAACTATCTCCATCCCCAATATCCTTCCAGCTGTTTCAAGATTTCTTCTAAATTCAGCAATATCCGTGTTCTTATCTCTTAAGGTGGTTAAAACGGCCTGAGCTAATGGATGATCGATCACGTGTACCCCCAACGCCTACACCCCTAATGACGATAATAGTTAAATTACGGTTTTGTGATTTAAATTTTCCAATTATCGAGTTGGCAAAAGGCGGTTTTGCTTATTTCTCGTTCGTGCTTGCTAAATAGTAAGCCTTAACAAAACGTAAAGTTTGGCCCTTTTTATCAACTTCCCGAAAATAGTTTAAGATTTCGATCTGGTGATATAAGTAACAGAGAATCATTTCAGCGCTTTAATCTGGGATTAAAGCATTTAACCCCCCTTACTCAGATTTGATCTTGGTGGTTAAATGGCTAGGATCAATGTTAAGCTTGAATTTCCTGCCTCTCCTTCTGGAGCTACTTTCATAAAGAGGTTCTATGGAACAGTAGGAGATGCTGTCAGGGACGCATGCGGAAAACCTGTCTCAGCTGATGATTTAAGGAACTTTAGCGAGGCTGTCTCCGTTGTCCTCAGATACCATCTAATGGAGTCTGACCTTGGAGATGCACTAGTTTCACTGGACATGAGCGTGGAGTACGATGAGAAGGAAAAAGAGGCTGAATTGAGGAAAATAACGATAAATGAGGTTCATATATGGGAGAAAAGAGCTCTTGAAGGCTGGAAGCCCTTATCCCTTATCAAAAAGCTTGGAAAAATAAGCATCGCAAAATCCGTCTGATCAAGAATTGAAAACTTTAAGGCTAGAGGTGAAGATGGCATGCAACGAAATGTTCCCTGCCAACCTTAACTAGCGGGGGCTCTTCTTTTTCGCGAATCTCCCCTTTATAAAGACACCTTGAGTGAAATCTACATCCCTTAGGCTATAGATAATAACATAATTCAATAAACTCGTGGAGTTTGATTCTGCCTTTAACATTAGGCCAGATCTAGCGAAATCTTGGGAGATAAAGGAAAATGGGACCTTATATATCTTCCATCTTTACGAAAACGCGACATGGCATGATGGTACCCCTATAACAGCTGAGGATGTTAAGTTCTGCTTGGACATAGCGAGAATTGAGGGAGGAGTTGAAGAGCTCCTAAAAAGATTAGAGAGCCCAGAAAAAAGAATCAGGATAAAGAAGGAATTGATCAGCGGCCTACCTGAGTGGAGAAGCCTCGCTGGAAAATACGGTTGGGGCTTTACAGTAGTATCTTGCAAAGGGGAGGAGTTTAAAGGCCTTAAATTGACAGACATAGCGAGGAGAATGGGAAAGGACCCATTTAATGCATGTATTGAGCTTTTAAAACACTAGAAGGATATAATATGAAGGTCGCTTTCGATATAAGCGAGGAAGACGTTGAAACGGTGATCAAATATCCTCTGTCCATGGTGGCTAGCGACGCCTTTTCAATAGATGAGATTTTTGAGGACCAACCATTGCCTCATCCTCGACATTACGGTTGTTTTCCGAGGGTTCTTGGAAGGTACGTTAGGGAGAGAAATATCTTAAGTCTTGTCGACGCAATTCGGAAAATGGGTTTAATCGATAGAGGAGTTATAAGGGAGGAAGCCTGGACGGATTTGGTCATATTTGACCCAAGGATAATAAGCAATAGAGCTACATTTGAAAACCCGGTATTAACGCCAACTGGCATAAAATACGTGATCATAAACGGAAAGATAGCCCTAAAGGATGAAGCTAGGACAGAAGCTCTCTCAGGAAGGGTTTTAAGGAGGCAAGTTGCTGCCTAATGGATTAAGCACAACCCTCCCTTATCTTTTTGATGAACATCATCGGATATTTTAACTTTTGGTCGTACCTTAGGCCAGCACTTACCTCAACTGACTTATATCTCACCTTAAGGTCAACGCTTAACATCTCTCCCCTTAGCTCGCAATATCCAAAGGCATTTAGGGAGGCCTCCTCGAGGTTTATTTTCACCTTAACATCGACAACGTACGGCTGTAGTTTGATGCTCTCCTCGATTGCTTTTTCAGCTATCGATAAGATCCTCTGGTTTATCGGCATTCCTATGAACTGGTGGAATAGCGCTCCTAACTTTATTCCCGTTTCAAACAAGGCCTTATCTCTATCCGTTATCTCACAACGCATAATTTAATTCGTATTGTTTAGCCCTTAAATCTCGATTGGATTGACCTCTACCTAGCTCTCATATGAGCAATTAAAATACCTTCAAGGCATGTTTTACTGGGGTGTGTCGATTGATCGACGTGAACATGGAGGCCCCTGAGGTTAAGATTCGCCTTGATAAGGTGGGAATACTAAACGTGTACGTTCCAGCCTCTTTAATAAAAATCGGCGATGAAGAACTTCCAGTTATCCCAAAAGTAGAAGCTTATATTGATCTTCCTGAAGCCTATAGAGGAATCCACGTTTCAAGAACCTGTGAATCGATAATGGAGGCATTTAACGGAAGCCTAAAAGAAGGAAGGAGGATAGAGGATTTATGCGAGAAAATAGCTCTAAATCTACTTAAAAAGCATGAGTACTCCTCGAGATCTGATGTGAAAATTAAGGGGAGTATCGTAATTCCGATGAGAGTACCGATAAGCAGGAAGATAAGCTATGAGAAATTCGAATTGATCGGAAGATGTGTGGCTGAAAGGTCTTCTAAGGGTATCTTAACAAAGAAGTTTGTTGGCATCAAACTCCCTGGAATTGTCACATGTCCCAGCGCTCAAGCTGTTATATTCGAGAGATTATCAAAGGAAGGTAAGATCAGGATGAGGGGATTTCCAAAGCCGACGCATATGCAAAGGGGCTACATAACCATGATCATCGAGGCCCCGAATGGGTCATCGATAGATCCCGTTAAGCTTGTGAGGATAGCCAGGAGATCCCTAAGTTCCCCGACTTATGAGCTTCTGAAAAAGGAGGACGAGGCTGAAGTGATCATCAAAGCATTAAATAAGCCAAGATTTGCTGAGGACGTGGTAAGATTCATTGCAAGAGACTTAATTACCCAGTTTAAGGATTTTCCCGATGAAACTATGGTTTACATCGAGTTCAGAAGCTTAGAGAGCATACATTCTTATGACCTGATGGCGAAACACCTCACAACTTTCGGGAAAATAAGAATGGAGCTTAAATCAACGAATGATCGCCAAAGCCATTAGCTGAGATGAAACAAGCTTGATCCTTAGGTTTAAAGCGAGATCTAGATTAACCTGAAGGTGGGGGCTAATGAGCAGAAATTCGGAGGCCATTAGGCGACTTCCATTAAATAATTCCAAGAATCGGTTAATATTGGTTATAGGCTATAAGAATCAATCGGTAATGGTTCCGTTTTCAATTGTGGTGTTTGCTGAGACCTCAAGAGGGTGAGAACACGACATTAATAATTAAGGTAAATCCCATCAATCCGGAAAAAGATAGGATAGCCAAAGCAGCTAAGATAATTAGGGAAGGGGGGTTGGTGGCCTTCCCCACGGAGACGGTGTACGGTCTTGGGGCGGATGCCCTAAACCCTGAGGCCGTTAAGAAGGTTTATGAGGTTAAAAGAAGACCAAGAAATATTCCATTAATACTTCACATATCGTCCATCGATCAGCTAGTTGAGTACGCGTTTGATCCTCCAGAGAGCGTTTTGAAGCTGGCTAAAAAGCTCTGGCCAGGTCCCATAACATTTGTCCTGAAAAAAAGCAAAAAAGTTCCAGGCATAGTAACTGGAGGGAGAAACAGCGTAGGAATTAGAATGCCCGCCCATCCTGTGGCATTAAGCTTGATAGAGGAATCTAATAGGCCATTGGTCGGTCCAAGCGCCAACTTACATGGAAGGCCAAGCCCAATATCCGCAGAGCACGTTAAAGAGGATCTTTACGGAAGGATAGATGCGATATTGGATGGAGGGGATGTGACATTCGGGATAGAGTCCACGGTTATAGATTTCACGAGCACTCCCCCGACCCTCATGAGACCTGGCCCTTTAACCATCGAGGAGATAGAAGGGCTGATTGGAGGGAGGATTTTAGTAACCGAAAAGGCCAGGGGTTTAGTCATAGATAGAGCTCAGTACTCCCCTAGAACCCCTTTAGTAGTTGTTGAGGGAAGCATCGGAAGAGTCATGGACAGAATTAGCAGAATGGCTTCAGAAATGTCAAGCTTAGGCCTAAAGATCGCTATAATTTCGCCAACCGAATCCTTGAAGAGATATGAAGGATTAAACGCAAAAGTGATAGATATTGGCCCAAAAGAAAGCCCTATCGAGATAGCAAGAAATCTCTTCAAGATCTTGAGAGAAATAGATAAGATCGGCGTAGATCTAGCCTTAGTCGAGGGGATAGAGGAGAAAGGGCTGGGATTAGCTATAATGAGCAGATTGAGAAAAGCGTCAGGCAGGCCCCCGATTAGGGTTTAAACTAAGCCTTAAATCGTGTAAGAGCATTAACTGTTTGGGCTTGGTCGATTTAAATGAGCGAGAAATTCATCTCGGCTAAAGTTCCAGAAACGGCTGAAAAGAGGCAATATCATATAGCCTTAAAGCCAGGAGACGTCTCTAATTATGTCCTCCTTCCAGGAGATCCGGACAGGGTCGAGAAGATAGCGAAGATATGGGATGAAGCAAGGTTCGTCGCAAAACATAGGGAGTACGTGACCTATACCGGGAAATACAGGGGAGCTCCTATATCTGCCGTGAGCACTGGGATAGGTGGACCAGCAACAGCTATAGCCGTTGAGGAATTGGCTAGGATAGGCGCAAATACCTTCATAAGGGTTGGGACTACTGGGGCCATACGAGAGGAGATAAAATGCGGGGATCTGATAATCTCCGTGGCTGCCCTTAGAAGGGACGGCACAACAAGACAATATATCTCCTTAGAATATCCCGCTGTCGCTAATTATGAGGTTGTTTTAGCCCTGATCCAGGCTTGTGA
This sequence comes from uncultured Nitrososphaeria archaeon, assembly GCA_964384015.1. Taxonomy (GTDB): domain Archaea; phylum Thermoproteota; class Nitrososphaeria; order Geothermarchaeales; family CAYLIY01; genus CAYLIY01. The sequence goes on from CAYLIY010000017.1 coordinate 5,948, forward strand.
GGAGCTTGGTTACAGATATCATGTCGGCATAACTTGTAGCACGGATAGTTTTTACGTAGGCCAGGCAAGGCCAAGCTTCAGAGGGTTCTGGCAGAGCTGGATGGATAACATAATACCTGATCTTCAGAGGGCGAACGTTTTGAACTTTGAGATGGAGTCATCGACTATATTCACATTAGCCAATCTCTTTGGGCTAAGGGCCGGGTCCATATGCGCGGTGTTTGCTAACAGAGTTACTGATGAGTTTAAGATGGTTGGTGAGCTTGAGGCCTGTAAAGCCGCATGTGAGGCAGTGAGGATATTAAATGAATGGGATTTGGAGAAAAAGAACAGGAGAAAAAGATATTGGTTCCCGAAGCTCGAAGTCCATAAGCGTTGATTAAGCTACGTGGTGAATTAAAATAGGCTTAGCTAATAACTTTGCTTTGGAGGCCAGTTGAGGAGGAAGACCTCTTCCAAGGGGGATGTAAGGAGAAAAGCTGTTGAGATCCTTAAGGTTCTGAGGGAAAAAGTTGGGATAATCGAGGAGGGGTTTGTAACCCTCGAGGCTGACAGGAGAAAGGAAGATCCATTTAAAATACTAATAGCAACTATCTTGTCCCAAAACACGAGCGGAAAAAACTCCATAAGGGCTTATCAGAACTTAAGCAAGAGATTTGAGCTAAAGCCGGATGTCCTGGCAAATGCTGATATAAAGGATATAGAGGACGCCATTAAAGTAGCCGGGCTTTATAAATCCAAATCTATAGCTATAAAGGAAGTTTCAAAGCAGATATTAGAGCGCTATGGGGGGAATCTGTGGAAAGTTCTCAAAAAACCAGTTGAGGAGGCCAGAAAGGAATTACTATCCCTTCCTAAGGTAGGTCAGAAAACAGCGGATGTTTTGTTGCTCTTCGTCGCGAAAAAACCCACGATACCCATAGATACGCATATAATGAGGATATCCAAGAGGCTGGGCTTTGTTGACGAAAAAGCTGGATATGAGGACGTAAGGAGAAAGTTAATGGAGATTTTCCCAAGGAAATCGTATTTAGAAGCTCATTTACTGCTAATAATGTTCGGTAGGAGGATATGTAGGGCGAGAAAGCCTCTATGCAGCACGTGTCCGATCAAAAACTATTGCCCGTATCCCTCTAAGACTACTTCTTAACCACGTATTTATAGAAGTTCTCGGCTATCTTAAGTCCCGTCTTTCCGGATCTCTCAGGATGAAATTGAACTCCATAAATCGGCCTTTTTACATGCTTTACGGCTTCAACTTGGCACGATTCCGAGTTAGCAAGTAATTTCAAGCCTATTTTTTTGAACAAATCACTATTCCAAACAACGCTATCAAAATGACTTTCATCCACAACTATTTCATGTCCTAAGTTAATGAAGAGCTCATTTGGATCTAAAATCCTTATTTTCATCGCTCCTTTTATTGGATTGATCGAATGTACAACTTTACAGCCATGGGCTAGGCATATGACTTGGTGTCCGTAGCATATTCCAATTGTCGGCAGACAAACGGTCTTTAGAAAGGATAAAAGACCTTTATGCACCTCATTTAGGGCAGCAAATTTAGCAGATCCGGTTATGACAACAGCATCAAAATCCTTCAAATTGGTTTCAGAGTTCACCTTCTCATCGGGCATTATATCGATCTGTGTGAAGGGCTTAAGCCAGTTAACGTAATTTAAGAGAGCATGAGCTGATTTAATTTTCTGACAGTTGACCAAGAGTGTCCTCATACAATGATGAGAATTTAAACTTAAGATTTATTTGATCCTGCCCAAAGACCACTCCTTCCAGATCTCCACCAACTTTATCAAAATATAGGTAAAAGTGATGATCGCTATCGCTAGCAAAGCTTCGAATGTGAAGCCTAAGACGCTACCAGTAAATAGGATGAATAGCCGCATGTCCCTTGACGCTAGTGGAGGCATCCTGCCAAAAAACGCTGGATGCTTACCTAAATCTTTTTCAGCCCTTCCATGCATGTAGCTCACCAGAAGGGAGCCAGAAACAGCTAAAAAGACCACTATTAAAAGCTCGTTTATCGGCCCCCTCAAGTTCTTAGATACATAAGCGGCGGCTCCTAAAATCATCGCCAAATCCCCAATCCTATCCAACATTGCGTCGATAAATGTCCCAAATTTTGATGTCAGCCCTCTTAACCTCGCTATCTCGCCATCTATTCCATCAACTATGGATGCTACTTGAACGAACACCCCAGCAAACCGGGGATATCCCAGAACATAGAGCGGGAACGGGATAAGGGATATTAGAAAGGACATAAGCGTGACTTGATTGGGAGTCAGCGGTATCCTCTTGTTCACTATCCATCTCGATATCCTGCTTGATATTTTCCTGTTTATGGCCCTGGAGATCAAACCATCAGTGGATTTAACCAGCTTTTCAGGTTTATCCTCAACAGCGCTCAGTCCCAAGCCCCTTTCTCACCTCAATCCTTTATGTCTTAGCTATCCATGGGTTTAAAATGGATAAAGGCTTTACAAGCCAGATCTCAGCTATCACTTACGATTGCCCCCATAGGAGCCTTAAAGCTTAAAATTGAGGGAATTCACAACCAATGAAACAGGAATAAGATGTCCGGATTAGTTTTAATTCTCCATCATATTTAAAATTTACACCGTAATGGTCGAGAGCTCTTAAACTCCTCTTTTCCAAATTTTTGGTTTTTATCTTTCTTTTAAAGAACACTCCGTTTCTATTTTAACTCCTCCATTTCTTAACATAGCAGCAACTGGACAATACTTCTCATAGGTTAGCTTTATTGCTCCCTCTATAACGTCTTTTCGAACAGGCCCCCCAACGACGTACTTTATCTTAATCCTTTTGAACATTTGGGGATGTTCTTCTCTTCTTTCAGCATCTACATAGGCCTCTAAGCTCTTAAACTCCTCTCCCATAGCGTTTAGCACATTAACGACTCCTATGGCCGCACAACATGCTAAACAAACTAACAACAGCTCCATGGGACTAGGCCCGATTTTCCTATCCTTTGACGCATCAAGCACTATGCTGAAGCCGGAATCCGTTTCGCCGAGAAACCTAACCTTTTCAAGGAACTTAACTCTTGCCCTCATCTCAAGAAAGGGATAGCCGTCCCAAAAATAAATTTAAACCTACCGCTTGCTGGCAAGATGATAGATTAAGCCTAAAAAGCGCTTAAAATTGAAAGAAAAAACATAATAGTGCCTATAATTATTAACAGAAAACCAATTCCAAGCCTTCTTCTCCTTATCTCATTTACATCCTCTAGTTTGTCGCTCTTCCTTATGGAAATTGCTATTATTATGTCGCTAGCCCCCATGAGGAAAAGAGCTCCGATTCCGAAAAACAAGG
>CAYLIY010000017.1:9308-12433 GCA_964384015.1 uncultured Nitrososphaeria archaeon
AAAAACAAGTCGGATAAAAGGTACTTTTTGGTATGAAACAGATGAGAAAACATTTCAGTCATGAAATCAGCCATAAAAAAGACGATGAAGAGATTTATCAGGGAGCTTATCACCACTATTTTCAAAATGGTTTTAATCCTACTTCTAATGTATTTCATTGACATTACTATCCTTGTTTTCATTAATATGAGTTTCTCTTATTAATTCTCACGACACACAATGGAATTTGCCAACAACGATTTTCCCAGTGATGACAATTTGCCTTAATTAGAGCGGAAATAAAGCAAAAAGCTCAAAAGCTTAAATAACTTGCTTAAAATTAGGATTATGGCGGGCTGATGATCGGGGACATGGAGACCGAGTTTAGGATGACGAGCCACCTCGATGGAGGAGATGCCCGTTTCTCGCCAGATGAGATGATGAGAGGGTTTAGAGAGCTTAATGATCGTTGACACCAAATCTGATCTATTAAACTGAAAGATCGCTTTACAAGATCTTATCTAAGCCTTAAGCTGAACATGGGATCAGCTGGTTGATCCATCTTCATGGATCCGACAAGGCTGAAATCCTCATCTCCCAAATTTACTAATATTCACTTCACTAAATTATGTCCATCCCATCACTTACGCTAATTTCGCAAGAAATTTGGGATTTAACATGCTCATTGGCAAGAGCTCCTAATAGTTGATGTTGGTCTCAAGCTCCGATCATCGTTAAATCTAAACAGGCCAATCCTTATCTTGAATTATCTTGAACAGGTCGATCAAGGGAATTAGGAGAAAGCTCATCAGAATAGGCTTCGATATTCCACTGATGGGCTGCATAGCCTTTGGATTGATAGATAGAGGGACAAACTTAATCCAGGTCAGACCGATAAGCTCATGCCCCCTCTCATGCGTATTCTGCTCCACGGACGCCGGGCCCGCCTCGAGGAACAGGGCGTCAGAATTCATCATAGAAGACTTAGATTGGTTGATCGATTGGTTCAGATCCATAGTTAAACTAAAAGGGGAGAGAAAGATAGAGGCCCACATAGATACCGTTGGAGACCCCTTAACATATGGGAAGTTGGTCGATCTAGTTCAAATGCTAAAGGATGTTAAGGGGGTGGAGACGATATCCATGCAAACTCATGGAGCTTTTTTGGATGAAAAAACAGCGGTTAATTTGGCTGAAGCTGGATTAAGCAGAATTAATCTATCTATTGACTCCACAGACCCTCACTTAGCCAAGAAGCTCTCCCAAACCGATTGGTACGATGTTAAGAAGATCATGGAGGTAGCGGAGTTCATAGCCAAAAATACCAAGATGGACATATTAATAGCCCCCATCTGGATTCCCGGAATGAACGATCATGAGATCCCCAGGATAATAGAGTTTGCCCTCAGGATAGGGGCTGGCAAGAAGGTCCCTCCTCTTGGAATTCAGAAGTACTTAATTCATAAATACGGCAGGAAGGTTAAGGGTATCAGGCCAATAAGCTGGAGGAAGTTTTATTCTAAGCTGAGAGAATGGAGCAACAGATATCAGGTTAAATTAAAATTAGATCCAAGTGATTTTAAAATGCATAAAAGAAAGAGAGTTCCCCTGGTCTACAAGATAGGCGAGGTGTTGAGGGTAAAGGTGTTTGAGGATGGATGGCTTAGAGGGGAGAAGCTAGCGGTGGCGAGGGACAAAAGGAGAGTAATTACTTTGGTTAATTCTGAGGGAATAGAGATAGGGTCCTGGGTAAAGGCGAGGATCATAGGAAACAAGGATAATATCTACATAGCTAGACCCTCTTAAATTATTTCGAGCTTAGCTTTTTTATGACCAGATAGGAGGTAAATGCGGAAAAGAAGGAGGGAATTGTTGCTCCTATGACTGGGCGGAGATAGGCGAAGTAACAGTAAACCATAAAGCCTATGGCCCAGGATAAAACGGCCATCCATCTTATGCTACCTAGCCTCGGATAAAGATCCCCCTCATCATAATGCCCTCTTCTCAGGACGAAGTAATCCGCTAAAAGAACTCCAAAGACCGGTATGAAGGATGCCCCAATCAATAGGAGGAAGTTCTCATATTGCGCTATAGGCACCGTATAGGCCAGCATGAGACTAATTGCGGTTATGATCAGCCCGAGTTTCCACTGCCTAACCCCCGGAAAGACGTTCTGCAAGGATACGGCAGCGGAGTATATATCGGCAAATGCATTATCCGTTTCATCCACGAGCAATGCCAGAAGGGCTATGCTTCCGAGAAGGAGGATAGCTATCGAGTATACCACGCTCTCACTGGGATAAGCTACCGACAGCGCAGCGCCGATTAGATAAAACCAAGTGTTAGCAACTATATATCCAAGGGCGGTTCCGATAAAGCTATGTTTCGCATCTTTAACAAATCGATTATAATCGGACACAAGTGGCATCCAAGAGATGGGCATGGCTATGACGACGTCGAGGGCTAGAAGCAACGTTGATACGTCAAAATCGGTGATGCTAAACTGCCAGGAAATGGGCATAGCTATAACTTGGAGAAATATCCATATGGAAGTTATATAAGTGATCCAGATCGCGAACTTCTCAAGCCAATGTCTTATAATCGCAAGCGGCCCACAGATCATCATGAGATAGCACCAGATGGCGAAGACAGCTATCCAGAAATACCTAGTAAACCAGCCTAGGAAGTTCCCGCTTATAGCTAAAGCAGCTTCTCCCATTATTATCAGCTCAAACGTCGTCCATCCAACCAATTGAATAACATTAAGGAAGGTCGGTATGTATGAACCGAAAAGCCCAAAGGCCGGCCTTAAGCTAACCATCGTCGGGACTCCTTCTTTAGTTCCGATGGCTCCAGCAGCGGAAAGCATAAGACTTCCTATTATTGAGCCTATAAGCGAGATTATGACAGCAACTCCTAAACTCAGGCCGAAAAATTCAGACATCGTCAGCAACGCACCTGCTTGAAGGACTAACAGCCCCACAGCCAAGCTAGTCCAGAAAACAAATATGTCCAAGACATTTAGGGTTTTCTTCTCTCGAGGCACCGGCTCGATTCCCCATTCCGGTGGAGCCTTAATTTTAGGGAGTCTCACTTTATCCCCTACCAAGCCACACGATTTCATCAAATTCCTTCATTAATCTCTG
>CAYLIY010000018.1:0-11873 GCA_964384015.1 uncultured Nitrososphaeria archaeon
CCTATGGAACAAGCTACCTCTGGATTATATCTTAACTGAACTCTCACTGATCTTCTCAGCTCGTTTATCCTGTCCCTTAACTGAGCTGGATCTCTTATTATAATCGGCATTTTCCCCCGTGGACCAAGAACAAAGCCGAAATATTTACCAACTTGGCCCATCAGCTCAGGTTGGGCTATAAAGAAATCATATTCCTTAGCCATTTTCTTAATTTTTGCCTTATTTCCAGCCAGACTTTCGATATCGGCTCTTGTTAGAATTCTATCAGCTCCTTGTTTCTTAGCCTCTTCAGCAAAAGGGCCATCAGCGAAAACGCATACCCTTTTTTGCTTACCCAGCTCATTAGGCAGAGTAATGATAAAGTTCATTCTATTCTCTGGTCTTTTTAAATCTAAACCTTTAATGGCTATTATGACTTCGATTGATTGCTTAAATTTTCTCTTTTTACTTAACTGTTTAGCCACTCCTATTTTTTCAATGAGCAACTCCTTATCTATCTCAAGCTCCTTTAAGGACAAGTTTCTCACTCCTTAATTTTTTCGTCGTATATACCTTCTTTAACAAGTCTTGTAACCTCTTTTGGAGGTTTGTTATCTACTTTAACGCCCATACTCACGCAAGTTCCTATAACTTGGAGGATCAGACCCTTAAAGGACCCAACCTTAACCTTTCTCTTAAGTATCTTGGCTATTTTAATCACCTGATCAAAGGCTAGATTCCCCACGTACTCCCTACCAGGATTAGATGAGCCTTTTTCTATCTTAGCTTCTTTAGCTATTAAGGCGGATGTTGTTGGTATTCCTATCTCCACCTCAAATTCCTTAGTATCAACGTCCACCGTAACCTTCACAGGCACCCTCATTCCCGCAAACTCTTTGGTCAGCTCGTTTATCCTATCAACTATCATCGGTACATTTACCCCAAGTGGCCCAAGGCTGGGGCCTAAAGGCGGACCAGCGGTTGCCTTTCCTCCATCTATTATGAAATTAAAGGTTTTCTTAGTTGCCACTATTCCTCCCTCCTTTTAACGAGCTTTAGCATGTCAGTCGTTATGGTGACCGGTAGGGTGAAGGATGCATCTAAAAACTCTATAACAGCTTCCTTTTTCTCTCTATCGACTCTGGTTATTTTGGCTCTCATATCCCTGAAGGGACCTGATATAACCTCGACTATGTCTCCCTCATAGAATTCCTCCTCCATTTTCCTTTCTTCTATCATTTTATGGATTTCTTCGAAAGATATCGTCCCAAAAACTATTTTTTTAACGTGTCTAATGTCCTGGAAAACGACCTTTACGGTACTAACGTTATCAGATTCAACTATTATCACGCCTCTTAGATTGGGGGGTATTATTAGGGAGTGAATCGGGTATTTTCTCGCTTGGATTTTTAAAGAAGCCACCTTTGCGACGTTTGCCTCCTGTCCGGCGGTTACTCTGACAGCGTAAAATCTTCCACTCATTTAGCTCACCCAAACAATGGCAGAAACATTAGCCTAACTATAAAGGCCATTAAACCGAGAAGACTGATACCTATAAGTGTTAATTTTATAAATAGCCAAATTTCCCTACTTGATGGTTTTTTAGCTAACTTTAAAACCTCAAAATAGCTCATTCTTTTCCGTCTGCGCATTTACTTCACCATGCGAGACATGGATCATGCTATGTTAATCATTCACAGGCTTAATAATAAGTTTTAAATAACCTCCCTTCCAAATAATTCCAAAAGAAGCGCTTCTTGAGTATATAATCTGTTCTCAGCTTGATCCCAAACGATAGAAAATGGACCGTCTATTACATCGCTTGTAACTTCTTCACCCCTATGAGCTGGCAAACAATGCATGAAAATGGTTTTCTTTCCAGTTGATTCCATGAGCTCCCTATTGACCTGATATTTCGGTAGAAATGCCTTTAATCTTTTCTCTCTTTCCATTTCCATCCCCATTGAAACAAAAGTATCAGTGTATATTATGTCAGCGCCCTTAACCGCGTCAAGGGGATCGTTTAATACCTCAACAAGTGAATTTGATTTTCTAGCATTTTCTAGGGCTATTTTTATGATTTTTTCATCAGGAGCATAAGATTCAGGAGTAGCAACCGATATATTTACTCCGACCTTTGAACAGCCTATTAAAAGGGAATTACAAATATTATTTCCATCTCCTATAAACGCTAGCTTAATTCCCCTAAGCCTTTTAAATTTCTCTTTGATAGTGACAAGATCAGAGAGCACTTGAACAGGATGAAATTTATCTGATAATCCGTTTATGATGGGAATTTCTGAGTTCTTAGCCATCTCTTCAAGAGATTCATGTCTATAGACTCTCGCAATGATAGCATCGACGTATTTGCTTAATACACGAGCGGTATCAGCTATGGTCTCTCCTCTTGATAGCTGTAATTGCCTTGTTTCAAGATAAATGGAGTCACCTCCTAAGCTCTTAATAGCCACTTCAAATGAAACTCTAGTTCTTGTTGAGGGTTTTTCAAATATCAAAGCAATTATTTTTCCTCTTAACGCGTTTATTTTTATCCTTCCGCGTTTTTTTATCTTTAGTGCCAGGTCTATGAGGTCAATTATTTTAGCTGTTGAAAGATCTTGTAGGGTAAGAAAATCTCTCTTCATTTTAGTCGCCGATTATAATTGAGAGAAATTCTTCCGCGTTAAAGGGTTTTAAATCCTCATATCTACTTCCGGTTCCGAGGAAGAGAATCGGTTTTTTCGTTTGATGGACGATCGAAAAAATGGAGCCGCAGGTAACATTAGCATCTACCTTTGTCATTATGACCCCATCAAATCCTATAGTTTCGAGAAATTGCTTAGATTGCACCAGGGCATCATGACCAGCTAAAGCGTCAACAACGAGTATCGTTAAATCAGGTTCAACTACTCTTACTATTTTTCTCAGTTCGTCCATTAGATTAATGTTCGTATGCATACGTCCAGCTGTGTCCACCATTACTATATCAAGACTCCTAGCCATAGCGTGTGCAATAGCATCGTACGCTACTGATGCTGGATCGGCGCCATATGGTCTCTTGATCATCTCTACCCCTATTTTAAAAGCATGTTTCTCCAGCTGTTCTATAGCTCCAGCCCTAAATGTATCTGAACATGCGAGAACCACTTTATATCCCATTTCCTTCAAAATATGCGCGAGTTTAGCTATAGTTAATGTTTTGCCCACTCCATTTATCCCAAGGAACACTATTTTAGTCACTTTCCCCTTTTCCTTATTAGCCCTTATCAAACCATAAAAATCCAGCTTCTCGGAATTTGATAAAATATCTGATAACACGTTTTTTAGAGATTTTTTAATTATCTGACTGATATCGGAGAACCTGGGTATTTTAGTGCCGATCATTCTCGTTTTCACGTCATTTATTATAGTCTCGGCTGTCTCTAAGGCAACATCATTTTTAACAAGAAAAACCTTTAAGTCCTCGAGATATTTCTCTAAATCCCTTTCTTTAAGCTCTTTTTCGCTAACTCTCGATAACAATTTAGTGAGTTGCTCTTTAAATCTCCGAAACAACCTTATCTTCCCCCAACAGATGCTTGGTATTCCATTATTTTCGTTGCTATTTCATCGTGTCTTCTTCTGAGCTGATTGAGGATCTTAAGAAGATCTGAACGTGTCTTAGATAAGAAATTATAGTTTTCATTTAGCAATTTAAGAGCATCTTCAACCGTTTTCGATAAATAGACATTAGCCCCTATATTGACCAATACTTTGCTTCTATCGGCTAGCACACCAAAGACAAAAATTCCACCGCCTATGGGGAACAACATATTTCCCTCAACGTCTTTACCCATCTTTATCTCTCTTAAGGTGACGGTTGCGTTTTTAACTTCATTTATGCTTTTTTCTAATAAAACAACTTGCCCATATATTCTCTCCATTTCCCTATAAAGGCGCCTTTCCTCCACGATTAGTTTTCTTATCTCATCCTTAATCTCTTTCATTTTCCAATCAACTCATGATAATTATCGATTATTTTTCGTTTATCTGATGCCGAATGCCTCACTTATATTCATCAACTCAGTTCCATCCGTTAATCCTCCAACTAGTATGCCGTAGTCATTCACTATTATCCCGGCCGAAATAAAGTGCATTCCTGAATTTATGGTGCCTCTATGTATCCCTACCTTTAAAACGCTTTTCACCTTTTCTATCTCTTCATCTTCAGCGTAGGGAGTTATTATTCCTCCTCTATTGTTAGCTCTTAGAAGGGAGCCGACATAAGTAGCTTGACTAATTGGAGCTTGTACCACTTCTACATCTAATACTTCCTCTATTTTTTTAGCCTCTTTTTTTGAAAGAACAGGTGAAATAATACACCCTTTATCATTGGCTGTTATAAGGTTCCCAACAGCCGTGTATTTCGAATTTAAAACCTCAATTTTTAGATCTAAGCCCTTTTTAATTCTCCTTATAGTTTCTTCGTCTACTATCTTAGAAATTATTAGCCCATTGGAATTGCCAGCGAAGAAGGGCCTAATTATCCTACAATTAATGAGCCTTATGCCGATAACCTTAACGTTCAATATTTTTCCCATTTCATTTAGCTTCCTTTCTCCAAGCTCATCTAAGGTTATTAGATAGGAATTAGAGGCAATGGCATAGTTGCCAATGTGAACAGATCCTAGAACATCAAACTTTAAGATCGCCAACTTCTCACTCAATAAGGTAAACCTTTACTACATTATCCCTCGTTCTTATGACACGAACCTTAATTCTCCTTGGAGGATTCCTTATCCCCCTCTCCCATATTTTTCTGTTAACTTCCTCCATTAATTTAACATTCTCCGTATGCATATGTCTTGATATGAACTCTCTAAGGACTTTTGCTGCTTTTTTAGCCCTTAAATATCCTTTACTTCCTCTCATTAATTTCTTAATCGGGACCACATATTCCCTCTCCTCTATTACCTCCTCAGCGCTTTCCTGCTCATTCATTTCTTACCCCTTAATTTTAACTTAGTTCTTCTCCAATGCCTTCTACTAGGAGTGGTTCGAACCTTTCCCAAGGTTTTACCGATAACCCATGCCGGAACTGGACGATTAGATTTCAAAGCAGCAGCAAGTTTTTTCTTCAGAGCTAAGCTCTTTATAGACCCCATAACATACCCCCTACGAATATTGCTCCCACCAGGACTTAATATCAAGTTTTTTCCTTAGGGAATTAGCAATTTTATCCAACAGTGACTGACCTTCAGGTGTTAACATTCTCCCCTTTTTCGTTCTCTTGACTAGTCCTGCTTTTTCAAGTTGCTGTAAGATTTTCCTAATGTTACATCTGCCTCCATCCATGTGATGTTCCGGTTTGACTCCTCGATCTTTCCTTCCTCCATAGAACGATGCCAACCTCTCAACTCCTATCGGTTGTAATAAATAAATTTTCCTGAGTAAGGATGCAGCTCTTATGTACCACCAATCAGGATCATCAGGCGGGTTCTGTTTAGAAGGACCTGTTTTGACCAATAAAGCCCATCGAGGCGGAAACACTTCTGGCACATTCTTCTTCAGATACATACTAAGCTCCTTAATTAACATGTCAGCTGGAACTCTTTTCACGTTGGTCATTGAGCCTTTGGCACCCTACGACACTCATGAAAATCTAGATAAGAATACTCATTAATTAATCATCTATTTCCCCTTTCTCTTAATGACTTTTCTATAAATATGACCACATCTTAAACAGGTAATCGTTATTACCGTAAGACTTGCTCTCCTTCTAGTTCTAAATCTGGCGGTTTTTCCGGGTATAAGTATGCGTTTGCATCCCCTACATATAAAATGCTTCCACTCATGGGGAATTCTGATTCTGCTCTTCATGCTTATCCTTCTGAGAATTTCGATATACCTATCTGCTAGCCTAATGTCCGGACATTCGAGAGCCAGGCGCATCACCTTTTTCATCTCGTTCAGAATTCTAAGTTTTTTAACTCTCATCGACTTGATTATTAATAACCCTTAAACACTATGTAAAGCTTGAGGAGTTCCTCATCCTTAGTTCTGTTAAATTCTGCACAAATCAAACTATTGATAAATGCAACCATGCAAATAATTTAGTTTATGTGATCACTCGGTGAGCGTTCATGAGTTTCAAAATATCTGCTAATGAGTTTGATGTGCAGTTCATGAAGGAACACGGATATGTGAGAAAGAAATGTAAAAGATGTGGAGCATATTTCTGGACAGTAAATGAGGAGGCGGAATTTTGTGGAGATTCCCCCTGTGTTGACTATAAATTTATAGAAAGTCCCCCTACTAGGAAAAAGTACAGTCTTAAGGAGATGAGAGAATCCTTTCTTAGGTTTTTTGAGAGAAACGGCCATGAAATCATAAAGCCATACCCGGTAGTAGCTAGATGGAGAAAGGATCTTCTGGTGACCATCGCAAGCATAGTGGATTTTCAACCATACGTTACTGAAGGGATAGTTGAGCCGCCAGCCAACCCCCTCGTTATTAGTCAGCCATGTCTTAGGTTTGAGGATTTAGAGAACGTGGGGTTTACATTTGGCAGACATATGACAATATTTGAAATGGGCGGTGCTCATGCATTCAATTTTCCAAATAAGCCTGAAATCTACTGGAAAAATGAAACTATAGGATTTCATCACGAATTTGCAACAAAAGAGCTTGGAATTCCAGAGGAGTATATTACCTATAAGGAGCATTTTTGGTCTGGCGGCGGAAACGCCGGACCTGATGTTGAAGGCAGTATTTTAGGTTTAGAAGTATCTACTCTCGTCTTCATGTCTTATAAAGTTTTAAACAAGAAATTAATTCCGTTGCCCGTTAAGACGGTAGATACGGGATATGGAATTGAGAGATGGACTTGGCTTTCCACAGGAGCATACACGGCCTTTGAGGCTATATATGAGGATGTTTACGACAAACTTGTGAGGCTCGCTGACATCAAAATTGATAGGGAGATTTTAAGAGAAAATTCGATCGTATCAGGGGGATATACCTATGACGATGTAAAAAGAACACACACTATAAGAGCTAAAGTAGCTAAGAGGCTTGGAATGAACATTGATGAATTAGAGGCAGTTCTTAAGCCATTTGAAGAGTTATGCATGGTCCTTGATCATTCAAAAGCTCTCTTATTCTTGATATCCGATGGAGCGATTCCGTCCAATGTTAAGGAGGGATATTTGTCAAGATTGCTTTTCAGGAGAATGTTTAGAATTCTGATGAAGTATAATCTCGAGGAGGAACTTGAACGGTTATTAAAATGGCAAATCGATCATTGGGGGAGACAGTTTAGAAAGATCAAGGAGATGAGAGACGAAATAATCGATATCCTCTTAAACGAAAAAGAGAAGTACGTAAAAACTGTTAATAGGGGGATAAAGAGATTAGAGAGGCTAATTAACAAGTATAAGAAGAAAATGGTGACTAAAATTCCTTTAAACGATCTAATCGAGCTTTATGACTCTCATGGCTTGCATCCTGAGTTTATTAAGGAAATAGCAGAAAAAAGAGGATTTAGCGTTGAAGTTCCCTCCAACTTCTTTTCAATAGTCGCTGAACGACATAGAAGGGAGGAGACTAAAAAGGTTGAGGAAGTCGAAATAAAAATAGGCAAGAGATTCAAAACTAAAAGACTTTATTATGAGGATGCATATTTGAGGAAGTTTAGGGCAAAAGTTCTTTATTCTGATGGAAAAAATGTGATTTTAGATAAAACTGCGTTCTTTCCAACTGGAGGAGGGCAGAAAAATGACACAGGATACTTAATTTTTAACGGAGCTAAGGTCAGGGTAGTTGATGTGAGAGAGGTAGATGGAAATATAATCCACATAGTTGACGGAAGAGCTCCAAAAAACGGCGATATCGTTATGGGGATGATAGATTGGGATAGAAGGCACTCCTTAATGAGAAATCATACAGCAGCGCACATAATCCTTGGAGCGGCAAGAAGGGTGTTGGGACGTCATGTTTGGCAAGCTGGCGCTGAGAAAATTCCTGAAAGAGCAAGAATAGACCTAACACATCACAAAAGGATAGATCCGGAGAAATTGAGAGAAATAGAGAAATTAGCTAACGAGGTAGTAATGAGAAACCTTCCTGTAGAGATAATGATGATGAAGAGAACGATTGCTGAAAAGAAGTACGGAATTGACATTTATCAGGGAGGGGTTATTCCATCGGGGAACATTAGGATAGTTAAAATAGGGGATTGGGATGTAGAAGCGTGCTGCGGCCTTCATTGTAAGTCTACAAGTGAGTTGTTCTTCATAAAAGTTCTTAGATCGGAAAGAGTCCAGGATGGCGTTGAGAGAATAGTATTCACAACAGGGAATAACGCTCTTCAAGCTGTTCAGAAATTGGATAGAATAGTCGATGAAATATCTAAATTAGTTGGAGAAAAAGAGGACGAATTATTAAACGCCATTAGAAGGTTAAAAAGAGAAAGAGAACTGGCAAAAGAGGAAGTTAAACGATTTAAGGAAAGATATTTGTTAGTGATGTCTGAAGGACTTCTTAAGAAAGCATTTGAGATAAATAAGGTAAAAATTGTTATTTATAGGGCAGCTGAGGGATTAAATCTGGAAGATCTCATGAAGATGGGAAAAATAATAAACGAGCTTGACCCAAGCTCGATTTTCATTGGATATATCCTTAGGAGGGGGATAAATGGAGTAGTAATGTTAGGCGCTGATGCTATTAGTGAAGGATTAAACGCCAGGAGAATAGGGGGCATTATAGCCAGCATAGCGGAGGGAGGAGCTCAAGGAGATAAGTACTTCTCTAGATTTGGAGGAAGAAGACCAATTGATCTTAAAGACTTCATTAACGAGATTGTAAGGAATATCTCTTGATATTATCTAGGTTTATTACTTATATCTCAAGAGACCGCTCTATTTATATCGAGCTAAACCATAGCAGGTGAAAGTTATTGCTTATGTAAGGATCATCCCTAAAGCCGATGAATCCAAGGTAAACTTCCTAAAGAGAATAGAGAGAAAATGGCAGGAAAGATGGAGAAAGGCTAGAATCTTTGAGGCAGATCCCGATCAACGACCGAAGTTCATGGTAACTTTTCCATATCCCTATATTAATGCCTTTCCGCATCTTGGATCAGCGTACACAGTGTTAAGAGTGGACATAATAGCGAGATACAAAAGAATGAGGGGGTTTAATGTTCTGTTCGCTCAAGGTTTTCATGCTACTGGCGGACCTATAATGGCCGCGGCCCTCAGGGTCAGAGAGGGAGATCCTAAGGAGATAAGCATCCTTAAAATAATGGGAATAGAAGACAAGGAAATTCCTAAGTTTAGGGACCCCGAATATTGGGTGAAATATTTTTGCAGGGAGTGGATAAAGGACTTCAAAAGGTATGGATTATCAATTGATTGGAGGAGAGAATTTTATACCACGTATTTGAACCCACCGTATAATAAATTCGTTCAATGGCAATATAATAAGCTTAAAGAGAAAGGATTAATAGTAAAAGGGGAACATCCGGTTGTATGGTGCCCTAAGGAAAATAAAGTGGTAGGAGATCATGATAGACCTGACGAATACATTGGGATAAGCCCAGAAGAAGCGACTATATTGAAATTTAAGGATGATGAAGGGTTCATATATCCCTGTTTAACCTACCGCCCAGAGACCGTATATGGCGCCGTGAATATATGGGTTAATCCAGATGCAGAGTACCTAATAGCTAAAGTTGATGGAGAAAATTGGTTCATATGCCGATATGGAGCATCAGAGTTATGCGATCAAGATCATAAGGTAGAAATTAAAGGAAAAATCAAGGGAGCGGATCTCGTAGGGAAAATTGTGTTAAACCCTGTTACTAAATCGAGAATTTTAGTTTTACCAGCGTCCTTTGTAGAACCGGAGTTGGGCACGGGTATTGTCATGTCTGTTCCAGCGCATGCCCCCTATGATTATGTTGCTTTAGAAGAACTGAAGAAACATCCTGAAATCCTAAAGAAGTACGATTTGAAGCCTGAAATCATTAAAAAAATAAAGCCAGTAGGGATAATAGAGCTAAAGGGCTACGGAGAAGAGCCAGCAGCTAAAATTGTTAAGTCCATGAGAATAAAGAGCCAAAAAGAGAAAGAAAAATTAGATAGAGCAACTAGGGAAATATACTCCAAGGAATTTTACCAAGGAACTCTCAAGAAGGTTTTCGGTAAATGGAGCGGAAAGATAGTGTGCGAGGTAAAAGACGAGATAATTAGTGATTTCGTGAGTAAAGGCATAGCTGTGAAGTGCTACACACTACCTTCAGTCGTTTACTGCAGATGCGGAGCCAAAGCACATGTAAAGATAGTGAAGGATCAATGGTTCCTGAGATATAGCGATCCTGAGTGGAAGAGAAAAGCACATGAGTGTATTGATAGAATGAAATTCTTTCCTGAAGACGTTAGGGACTATTTCCACTCACAAGTTGATTGGTATGGAGATTGGGCATGTGCTCATCAGGGAGAGCTCGGATCTCCCCTTCCATGGGATAAAAACTGGGTTCTTGAGTCGCTTAGCGACTCAACTATCTATATGGCATACTACACCTTGGCTAAGTATCTACAACATAAAGAAAAGTATGGAATTGATTGGAACAAGATTAGCGATGAATTTTACGACTATGTCCTGCTGGGAATAGGAAATCCAAAAAAAGTAGCTAAAAAAACAGGAATAGATGAACGCCTCCTACAAGAAATGAGAAAGGAATTTCTGTACTGGTATCCCGTTGATTTAAGAATTTCTGGCAAGGATTTAATGCCTAATCACCTAATCTTCTTTATAATGCATCACGTCGCCATTTTTCCCAAAAAATTTTGGCCTAGAGGGATAGGAATAAATGGATGGATCCGTGTGGCCGGAAGAAAGATGTCAAAAAGTCTTGGAAATTTTATAATTCTTAGACAGGCCTTAGAATGGTGGGGATGTGACGCAACAAGATTTGCTGAGGCGTATGCTGGAGATGCTGGACTAGAAGATGCTAATTTTGAGCCAGAAATAGCTGATAGGGCCGTAGAATTACTATATAACTGGTACAACTTTGCGACGACAAATTACGGGAGAGGGAGGGATAATTGGTTAAGTATAGATAAATGGTTTGAGACGATGCTGTATAAAACGATCGAAGAGGTTACTCTGGAGATGGAAAAAACTAATTTTAAAACAGCCCTTATTAAGGGCTTTTTTGATCTTCAAAATGCATTCAAGTGGTACAAACGCAGATGTGGAGATGAACCAAATCGATCCTTGCTAAATAAATTTATAGAGATTCAAACGCTTATTTTAGCTCCATTTACTCCACACATAGCTGAGGAAATATGGGAGAAACTCGGTAAGAAGGAATTTATTAGCCTAGCCAGATGGCCGATCGTTGATAAAAGCAAAATTGATGTTAGCGCTGAAAAAGCGGAGAAAATAGTAAAGTTAATTCTAGAGGACTCTAAAGAGATAATAAAACTCCTTAAAAGCAAGCCCAAACAACTTAAGATAATTCTCGCTAGTAGATGGAAGTACTATTTGTTTAAGGAAATTTCATCAGAAATTAAAAGAGGGCGAAACATGCGGGATGCCATAAGGAATTCGATATCAAGAATGAAAATCGATAAAAAATTGTTGAAAATTATAATTCCAAGGATAATTAGGGACCCAAAACCCTTAAATCTATTTATAACTCCAGAATTAGAGGAAAAAGCCATAATTGAGGCTAAAGAATTCCTTGAAAGGGAACTTAACGTTAAAATTAATGTTATTAGGGAGGATGAAAGCTCTGAGAACAAAGCCAGGTATGCGCTTCCCGCTAAACCAGCCCTCGTAGCCAGGTGATGTTTTTGAAAATAATAAAAGCTGAGGGGAAAATTCTAGATGCAGCATATGATATGAGG
>CAYLIY010000019.1:0-8998 GCA_964384015.1 uncultured Nitrososphaeria archaeon
AAATCTAGAATAACTTCTTTAAAGCTACTCCAACCTGGCTCAAGCCCTGATACATCCATCAAAATAGAAAGACTTATAAATGAAATATAAGTGTTGTCCCGTATGTTCCCTACATTACCTTAACCTCAATGTACACGTCATCTGGAATAGAAAGCCTAATTATGTATTTCATGGCCCTTTCATTCGGCTCCAGATCAAATAACCTTCTATGAATCCGCAGTTCAAACTTGTCCCAAGTGTGAGTTCCCTCCCCGCATGGACTTCGTCTAGTTGGTATTATGATTCTTCTGGTCGGTAAATAAACAGGTCCAGAGTACTTTACTCCTGTTTTCTCAGCTATCTTCTTCAGCTCCTCACATACCTTATCAAGAGATTTAGGGTTTGTTCCCGTAAGAGTAATCCTTGTAACTCTAGGCATATCGATTCCCTGGAGTGTAATTAGTGCTATAGGCGTTTAAAAATTTAGTGGAGGTTCAGTTCTCTAGAACTTTATTTCTGATTTCTTAGTTATCTCCTTGACTATTCCAGCAGCTATTGTTGTTCCCATGTCCCTTATGGCAAACCTTCCAAGCTCCTTGATCCGGGAGTATTCCTCCATCGCTACCGGTTTTAAGGGCTTAAATCTAACAAGGGCAGCATCGCCACTTTTCAAGAAGCTTGGGTTCTTCTCAATCACCTCTCCTGTCCTGGGGTTGATCTTTGCTATGAGCTCATCAAATCTCACAGCTGTATGCGCGGTGTGAACGTGAAGGACAGGCGTATATCCCGCCGCTATAGCTGTTGGGTGGTAGATCACTATTATTTGTCCAATGAACTCCTCAGCTACTGTTGGAGGAGTATCTAAATGCCCGGCAACCTCTCCCCTGCGAATTTCCGTTCTGCTTATCCCTTTGACGTTGAATCCTATGTTGTCTCCTGGCTCTGCTTTCTCAATCCTCGTGTGATGCGTCTCGATTGATTTTACCTCTCCGACTTTCCCTGAGGGCATAAACACAACTCTATCTCCTACCTTTAGAACTCCCGTCTCAACTCTACCAACAGGGACCGTTCCAACGCCGGTTATCGAATAAACATCTTGAATCGGGATTCTAAGAGGTTTATCGATTGGCTTAGGAGGTATCTCAAAGGTATCAAGGGCCTCGTATAGGGTTGGCCCAGCGTACCAAGTCATTCTCTCGCTTTTCTTATACACGTTATCGCCTAACCATGCGGATGTCGGGACAAACGGTATCTTATCTACCCTGAAGCCTATTCTCTTGAGGAGATCGGCGACCTCGTTTCTTACCTCCTCATATCTCTCTTTGCTCCAGTTAACGGTTGGGTCGTCCATTTTGTTAACGCATACAACTAGCTGATTTACCCCTAGCGTCATCAATAGGAATGCATGCTCTCTGGTCTGTCCTCCAGGTTGAACCCCGGCCTCAAACTCTCCTCTTTTTGCTGAAATAACCAAAACAGCGCAATCCGCTTGACTAGCACCAGTGATCATGTTCTTAACGAAGTCTCTATGGCCTGGGGCATCTATTAGCGTAAAGAAGTATCTCTTAGTTTCAAAACTATAGAATCCTAAGTTTATCGTCAGCCCTCTTTCTCTTTCCTCTTTAAGCTTATCTAAAACCCATGCGTACTTAAAGCTCTCTTTTCCAATTTTTTTAGCCTCTTCCTCATATCTTTGTATTATTCGTGGATCTATGGCCCCTATATCGTACATTAGTCGTCCCATCAGGGTAGATTTCCCGTGGTCAACGTGGCCAACAACTACAAGGTTTAAATGTGGTTTTTTATCGGCCATTTTCACACACTCCTAAACATCTTTGTTTTACACTATTAAGTAATTCCCTTCTAAATAAATTTTAATTTTAGGAGCTCCTTTCCTGCCCTTATCTAGAGGCCATAGCTATTCTTTCGGTCTCTATTCTCTTGCTTATTGCGTAGCTTGAAGTGCTGTTTCTACTGGCCGCTATTAGCTCCCTTGCGACAGCCTCCTCTATCGAAATTCTATTTGAACCGGCTGCTATTCTTGCTCCTTCTGTTAAATTTCTGAGAGCTACATCCACCCTTCTTTGGGGTGAAACATCAACTGAGACATGGTATACAGCTCCTCCATAAGATATGGTGGTGACATCCTCACAGGGAGCGGCGTTCTCTATAGCCCTCACAAGAACCTGTATTGGATTTTCCCCTGTCTCCAACTCTATTACCCTAAAAGCAGCCCTAACTATGTTTATCGCATGAGCTTTCTTCCCTCCCATCTTTCCATGTCTCATCAACTTATTCAGGAACCTCTCAACTATGTTCACTTTGGACTTTGCAAATCTTCTGTGCTCATGTCTCCCCCCGCTCCACGGGATAAGGACTGGTTTAAGGCAGATATACGGTTTTAGGCTAGGGTCTCTTATTACTATGTCCTTAAAGGGATATCTTCCAAACAGCTTTAGCTTATCAGCTAATTTCTCCACAGTGGACATTTTATCTCCTCGGCTTCTTCACTTTTCCGATCACAAGAAGATTTAATGGAACTCCATTCACCATCACAGCCTTCCACCTTACGCCCGGTATGTCCCCCATAGATCTGCCCATGCTCCCTCCTATTCCCTCCACAATTACCTCATCATGTTCATCAACGACGTTTAGAGCTCCATCGCCAGGTAAGAATGCCGTTATTTGTTTTCCATTTTTTACTAGCTGGACTCTAACGCATTTCCTTAAAGCCGAGTTTGGTTGTTTTGATTCAACTCCTACTTTCTCTAAAACTATCCCCCTGGCCATGGGAGCTCCTTCAAGGGGATCATACTTCTCCTTTAGTTTAAGCATTTTACGTCTATAATACTTATCACTCCATCTAAACCACTTCCTCCTAAGCTTTAGCTTTCTAGCTGCAAATAATCCTCTAGGTGACTTGCCCATGAACTCACCATCTAATCGATACTCTCTTCTATACCCATAATCTTCAAGTAATTTATAAGCTAAGCGTCAATCGCTACCTTATGAAGATCGTTTGCAGGTTAAAATACTTTTTAGCAAGCATTCTGCCCTGCTTAGCCTTGTACCCATTTCTGCCGATGACGGCTCCTTTTCTCCTGGGATTTACATAAATCACTGCATACATAGTCCCATCCGGCTTCTTTATTAGTTTTACGTCCTCATCCTTCCTCAGGGAGAAGAACCCTCTTAAAAACTCTTCAGGGTTTGGATAATACTTAATTATTGTTATTTTCTTCTTAACGACCTTCTCAAGCTCCTCTAATAGGAACCTTATAGCCCCCCTGGACTTTCTTTGCATCATTGATGCGTTTCTTAGGAGCGTTTTAAAATCCTTATTCTTAACAACCAATATAACGCTATCGTCCTCTATTACGCAGTCTATCGGTGAGACTCCAGTCATCGACTCAAAGAATGACATTACTGCTAGTTCTTCTCCAGTGAACCTCAAGTTCTCAAGCACTTTTCATTATCTCCTCCTTTTGACTCAATAAGCCGAAATCCAGCACAGCAACAGCAGTTACTATGTGCGGCCTTAAACATTTACTTCCTAACTCTATATTTGTTAAACTGCTTTTAAATATTGGGATATTTCTTTTCTTGCATAGCTTCCTTAGGTCGTTCTCCATTTCCTTGGGAATATTAGATGCCATTATTACGAGTTTAACTCTTCTGTTCTTTAGAGCCCATTTCACATTATTTACGCCATAAACTATCTTACCGGTCTTAGCCACAAGCCTAAGCTGTCTTTCGACCTCATTTATCAGCTCATTTCTTATTGGCATGTACCTTAGGCGCCTCCATGTAGACCTCTATCTGCCCTGTTCCAACAGGGATTCTTCCACCGACTATGAGGTTTTCCGTTACACCCATTAATCTATCCTCTTCTCCCCTTGCTGCCGCTCTCTTGAGCACCTGGACCGTTATTTCAAAAGCAGCTCTAGCTAAGACGCTTTCTTCTCCAGCTATCACTCCGTATCTTCCAGTTTGTAGTATCTTTCCTGTATGTGTCATTAAATCTGCTACGAGCATTATATGTCTAATATCTACATCAAGTCCTTGCTCATCTAACACGCCTTTAATTTCGTTTATTATTGCGTTTCTTGCAGCTTCTATTCCTAAAACTTCCGCTATCTGTCGAATATCGTTCGTTGTAGTTCTTGTTGGATCCACTTCAGGTAGCTTTAGCACTTTCGCTAAATTAGATCCCTTTGTGTAGAGAATCCACTCTCCGTTTTCATACTGGACAGTCACATGAGTTATATCCTTTATTCCGCCTATTTGCTTCTCAAGCATTTTTCCTCTGATCTTCTGTAGCTCAGCAAATGTCTTTTTCTTCGGACATTTCACTTTTATGAGATTTTCCTCAACCTTGACTTCATACTTCCTTGAGAGCTTTATCAGTTTGTCCTCAGTTATTCCCCTAGCCTTCACCTTATCCATATTCAGGACGAAAACTATCTCGCTATTCACTAGATCTATATAGGATTCTGTGACTATGTCCTTAAGGTAGGTTTCAACGATCTTATTGGCTATCCTTTCAGCCTTAGCTTGATCTTTAGCATACTCTTCTTTTAAATATATCTTCATGACAGGAGTGGATGGTTTTCTTCTAGCATCAACAACCTCTATTATCCTAGGTAAGCCGAGAGTGACATCTCTTTCTCTAACACCGGCAAAGTGGAAGGTTCTTAAGGTCATCTGAGTACCGGGCTCGCCTATAGATTGAGCTGTAACCACGCCTATCGCTGCTCCTGGATCAATTAAGGACGTCTTATAATAGATAACGGCCTCTCTCACGGCCTCTTTAACAGCCTCTTCTGGCAATTTTCTGTTTAACAACTCCTCTCTTAGCTCATCAACTAGAGATTCTGGAATTTCATTTCTTACCTTCTCTAAAATCTTGTCTATGAACTCTTTAGTTGACGTTTTTCCCCTTGGATAAAGAAGTGATACGGAATCTACAAGCCTCTTGACGTTAACTGGTTTCCCGTGATCGCTTCTAGCTGGGTCAACTTTATCATCTCCATATTCAAACTGTATGATCCTCCCATCGAGAGTTCTCACCGTGTAATCATAGGCTACGTAAAGATGGGAGAGGGAGTTGACCAATCTTCTTTGCAGATATCCGCTTTGCTGAGTTCTTACGGCCGTATCCACTAAGCCCTCTCTTCCAGCCATAGCATGGAAGAAGAACTCAGTTGGGGTTAGTCCTTTTAGAAAGCTATTAAAAACGAAACCTCTAGCAGAGGCACCGTAGTCCCCAGGTCTGAACGTCGTTAAGCATCGTTGATTGAATCCTCTTTTAACTCTTTCTCCCCTTACCGATTGCTGACCTAAAACAGCCGATAGCTGAGCTACATTTAAGGGCGACCCTCTAGCTCCAGTAGCCGTCATTATAAAGAGAGGATTCTCCTCCTTAAGGTATCTTAGGGCTACCTTACCCGATTCATCCCTTGCTTTAGATAGAACATCCATTATCATGAGCTCAAGCGATTCTTCTACAGTGTATCCCTTGATCTCTTTCAATCTCCCCCTCTTATACATCTCTATTAACTCGTCAACCCTTTCTCTCGCTCTCTTTAGTATCTCATCAATTTCCTCATAAGCCTCAACGGGCAGAGTTAAATGTTCAGGTCCCATAGAGAACCCTATACTGCTTAAAAATCTATCAAGCACTCTTGAAAGCTTAGTTAAGAAAACTGCTGCATATTCTGACCCATACTCTCTGGCTAGCCTATGAAGAATGCTGTCCGCCTTTTCGGCTCCTATTGAGTTCTTATCGATAACTCCAGCTGTTAACTTTCCTCTTTTAACTATAACATAGGCATCATAAGGACATCTCTCCTTCAGGCATTTATCACAATTCCTGCATGATGCTGCTTTGAGGGAATATGTGAAGTCCTCTGGTAATAATAGGCTAAATAGCTGCTTTCCCGAATAAAGCGGAATTGGCTCCTTGATAATGGGTTCTGGGATGGGGCCATCGTATTCCATAGCAGCCAAGAGATCAAAGAACTCTTGCTTTGTTAGCAGAGTATCCTTATGGGTTAATAAATACGCTGCAGTTATGTGATCTTTTCCCATCCCTATGATCGGCGCACCATATCTTGGGGATATTATCTGTTTCTGAACTCTCATTAAAGTTTTAGCTTCGGCTATAGCCTCTTCATTTTGTAAAACATGTAAGTTCATCTCATCTCCATCAAAATCGGCGTTATAAGGTGGACATACAGCAAGATGCAATCTAAATGTTCTATAGGGTAAAACTCTGACGGTATGAGCCATTATGGATGGCCTATGAAGTGATGGCTGCCTATTGAACAAAACTATATCGCCATCTATCAGATGTCTTTCAACTATGTAGCCAGGCTCAAGCGCTTCAGCGAGCGCTTCCCTGTTTGGAGCATATTTGAGGTAAATTCTCCTGCCATCTGGTCTAATTATGTAATTTGCTCCAGGATACTTGTCTGGTCCATTTATAACGGCCTTTCTTAACCTATCTATGTTAAGGCTAGTCACCCTTTCGGGGATCGTGAGCTTTTTAGCGATCTCTATAGGCACTCCGACTTCATGTATCGCTAAATTTGAATCAGGTGATATAACAGTCCTTGCAGAGAAGTTAACCCTTTTACCAACTAGATTTGTCCTGAATCTTCCCTCCTTTCCAGAGAGTCTTTGGGCCAGAGTTCTCAGTTGTCTGCCGCTTCTGTGTCTAGCCGGGGGTATTCCAGGAATTGTGTTATCGAAGAATGTCGCCACATGGTATTGAAGCAGATCAATTGTATCCCTGACTATTATTGCTGGGGATCCTGCCTCTTTACTTTCCTTAACCTTTTGGTTAACCTTAACTATATCAACAAGCTTATGCGTTAAATCATCCTCGCTCCGCATTCCGACCTCGAGCTGAGTTGAAGGCCTTATGGTTAACGGAGGAACAGGCAATACCTCCAGAATTAACCACTCAGGTCTTGATTTTTCTGGATTAAAGCCTAAAAGAGGAAGATCTTCATCTGGGATTCTCTCAAATATCTCTCTGATTTCATTTGGATATAACCTCCTAGCTCTTCCCTCCTTATCGATTACGCTGAATATGTACGGTTTTTGGAACTCTATCTGTAAGGACTCCGCTTTGCAATAGGGACAAACCTTCTGCTTAGCAGCAACAGCCGCTATTTTCCTGATTACCCTATCTATTAAATCTCTCCTATATTTTGTTACCCTTTCCAGCAATTTTAGAGCTTTTTCTCTCTTGTCAGGCGGAAGTTTTACTCTGCCACATACCCTGCATACGCTTTTAAGGGTCATGAAAATTTCCTTAAGGAAGAGCGTATGTAAAACAGGCTCAGCTAATTCTATATGTCCAAAATGACCAGGACAAGAAGCTCCTGTATTACCACATATTGGACACACCTGGTACGGTTCTTGAGATCCAAATCGTGGATCCATTATTCCTCCAGGAACCGGGACTCCATCTTCATCATAAGTATCTGGATTAGTTACCTCTATTACTGACATCTTCCTTATGTCATGAGGTGAGAATATCGAGAATACTATCTTGTCTATTTTATAACCAATAGACGCTGACATTTCACACCTCCTCCTTAACCACTAACCTTGGGTAAATATTAAGGCTCTTGAGCTCGTCGAGCAGAAGCTTGAATGCGTATGAAATCTTGACGGGTACTAGAGGAGCATCCTCTCCATCCTTTGGACAGATAAATTTCTTAGTTCTGGGGTTGTAATAGCCCTCTAAGCCACACTTCCTGCATACATATATTATCGTCTTATCAGAAGCATCGAGCATTCTCTCCTGGAGAACAGCGGAGGCGCCGTACGCAACGAAGACGTCTTTTTCCATTTCACCTATTCTCAATCCACCGCCTCTGGACTTGCCCTCTGTTGGTTGCCTAGTTAACATCTGAACTGGACCATAAGCTCTAGCATGTATTTTATCAGCAACCATGTGGTGAAGCTTCTGGTAATAGACAATTCCCACAAAAATTTCAGCCTTAAACCTTTTACCAGTTCTGCCATCATACATAACCTCCATCCCGGTAGGTTCAAATCCTAGCTTACCCAACATCTCTCTTAACTCCTCATAATTGAAACTCACAAATGGCGTTGCATCTACTATTCTTCCGCTTAAAGCGGAAATTTTTCCAGCTATGGACTCTAAGAATTGTCCAACGGTCATCCTTGATGGGAAAGCGTGAGGATTTATCAGTAAATCAGGAACTACTCCATCTGCTGTGTAAGGCATATCATCCGGATCCATTAAGAGTCCTATTACTCCCTTCTGTCCATGTCTAGATGCAAACTTGTCTCCGAGCTCAGGGACTCTAAACTCCTTAACCTTTGCGTTTATAACACGCTCTCCTTCAGCGCTTAAAGTTATGTAAATTTTATCGATAACTCCTTCATGTTGAGTAACTCTAACTGATGTGTCTCTCCTCTTAATCTCCCCAAATATCATTCTCCTAAATTCTTCCTGGAACCTGGGAGGACTTGTTCTTCCGATGATTATGTCGTTCATCTCAACACGTGAACCAACAGCGGCTAATCCATCATCCTCTAAGAGGCGATACGCATCTTCGCCAGCATAATCCTTGACATCTGGTCCTGGCTTCTCGAAAACATCCTTCATTCCACCGACATATCTCCTAGCCTCAGCTTCGTAAGTCTGGAAGAATATGGATCTACCAAGGCCTCTATCAACAGCTGCCTTGTTAAGTATTATAGCGTCCTCCATGTTGTATCCTGGCTCCGATATAACTGCTACGACTAAATTTTGCCCAATAGGTCTATCATTTAGCCCTAAAAGGTCAGTCACACATGTTTGGACAAGTGGAAGTTGCGGATAAATTAAGAAATGACCTCTTGAGTCAACTCTATAATCAAAGTTCGTATAAGGCACTCCTAAAGCTTGTTTAGCCATCGCCGCTTCATATGAATTCCTCGGTGACTGATTGTGCTCAGCAAATGGTATGAAAATAGCTGTTACGCCCAAGAAGCC
>CAYLIY010000019.1:9008-11785 GCA_964384015.1 uncultured Nitrososphaeria archaeon
CAAGAAGCCGTAAGGAGTTAACTCTAAATGAGTATGTTCAGGCGTTAGCTCTTTCATCGAATAGGCGGATAAAATATCGTATTCTTCGCTGGCATCTATAAGCTCGATTAAGCCCATTTTGATCAAATCTCTCCAACTTAGTACTCCCTCCTCAACAGCCTTTATATGCTCCTTTCTAAGAAGAGGCTTTCCGTTTTTAACGACGATTAGCGGTCTTAATACCCTCCCCGCATCACAGTACACATATATCTCAGCATAATCTCCCTCATATTTTGGTCTCTTAAGGGAGATGCTGACATCTTCTGGTATCTGCCCTCTCCTTCTGAGCTCTCTAAATTTCTTGGTGAACTCCTCAGGGTTTAGGGCAAATCCAACGAAGTTTCCATTTAAGAAAACTTTTGCTCCTTTCTCCCAAGCCTCATCGGCAGCTTCATCTAATTTGATGAGCCCTAAGCTTAAAAGAACCTCAAATATGAGCTCTGTTGGTCTTTCTTTAGAAACTATTGCTGATAAAGCTAAATTCTTGACCAGTCCTATGTTTTGTCCCTCTGGACTTTCAACTGGGCATACTCTCCCGAGATGTGATGCATGTAGCTCTCTAGCCTCGAATTGAGGTCTTGTTCTGCTAAGAGGAGATTGAATCCTTCTTAAATGGCTTAAAGTTGAAAGAAAATTCGTTCTATCTAAAAGCTGAGTTACGCCTGTGGTCCTCAGGCTCCAGGTTCCCGTAGCCAGAGCCTTATAAAGTCGTGAAGTGACATAGCTTGGCCTTATAACAGCTTCGATGGCTAGTTCGAGTTTGCTTGTATATCTTCTCTCCAGCTGGTATTTTAAGTCTTTAATCATTCTCTTAAAGGCCTTGGCGAAAACTTGAGCTAGGAGAGGTCCAGCCAATCTAAGTCTCTTATTTGCGTAATGATCCCTATCATCAGGCTCTCTTAACCCAAGGCTTAATTCTGCAACTCTTCTCACCATTTCCGCTAGGAAATAGCCCTTTAACTTTCTATCCTCGATACTTGTGCCTATGTGTGGGAACAGGTAATTATCTAGTATGTATTCTACTCTCTTGATCCTAAATTCTTTAGATGCACCAAAAGCAGCTCTATTTCCTATGTATACTATGGCCTCCTCTTGGCTTTCTATTTTTGGAGCTTTATCAAATGATGGTAAAATAGCTGACAATATCTCGTCATTTCTAGACACAGCTTTGGCTATATCCTCGTCCTTCTCAAATCCTAGAGCTTTCATCAGCACTATAAATGGGATTGGAACAGGCACCCACGGTATTTCCACCATAACAATTCCTTTGCGTAGGGTGACCGTTACCTGGGTTCTTAATATTCCCTTGACAGACAATATTTTAGCTATATATTTGGTAACTCCTCCGCTTTCTTCAATGCTTGTGAGAATGCTATTGGATGCTAGGTCCTCGAGCCCCACTATTACCCTTTCTGATCCGTTTATTATAAAATACCCTCCAGGATCATCAGGATCTTCTCCAACCTCTATTAGCTGTTCGGGGGTCATAGTCGATAAAATACATGCTTTGGATTTTAGCATAATCGGCAGATCTCCTATGTGTATTTCTCTTGAGTCTATGTGATGAGAATCCTTATATATGTAAAACTCAAGCATCATGGGGGCGGCGTAAGTTAAGCCTCTTAACCTGCAAAGCGATGGTTGAATATTCTCCACGTAGGTTCCGTCATGTTCTATAACTCTTGGTCTTCCAACCCTTATTTTCCCAAATTTAATTTCGTAAGTCCCTTTTGGAGTCTCTATCTCAAATCCCTTAAAGGCATCTATTACCTCTTGAAGGCCCCGCTCTAAAAAGGTGTTATAAGAATCTAAGTGTTGTCTAGCTAGTCCTATCTCCTTAAGCATCGCTTTAAAAACTGGCCAAGTATCATATTCAAGCGTTTTCCGAATAACGGGTAAATTCATTCTCATTCCCTAATCACCAGCCTATAATAAATTGAGGTCTTACCCGTAGGACTTCTCCTTATTATCCTGATTAGATCTCCGGGCTTGGCTCCTAAGGCTATCACTGCTGGATCATTTGAAGATATTAACGGGAATAACACAGCTTTTCCACCGTATTTCTCAATTATCCTCTCAGCCTCCTCTTTTGGAACTATCTCATGTTTAGGAACTAAAACATGATCAAATACGCTAAATGATTTTCTAACTTTCTCTTTATCGGTCAAAATTAAAACCTCCCACGTTAGGAAAATATCTCAAGAACAACCTGAACAATGCGCTACTTTTACGAGTAAGTGATAACTCATTAATAAACTTTCATTTCAGATGACAATGATTAATTTAGTTATCAGAGCTTAAAGGAGGTCACAAAGTTTCATTATTCACATGTGATAAGCTAAGGCACGGGCATTGAATGTGTAATTATGGTGCTCCCGCCGGGATTTGAACCCGGGATCGCCGGCTATCTTCGCTATCTCGAAAGGCCGGAATGCTTGACCGGGTTATGCGGCTAGGCCTCTACACCACGGGAGCCCCTATTAAACCTAAGAAATTAGTCATAATGAATTTCAATATAATTTTTAATTTTCGATCACTGTTATCTAAGGCTCAATATGCGTTATTTAAAAGTCTTAAAATAACATCAAAAACCTAAATGGACAACAAATTGCCGAATGCTCTTCAACTAGGTACCTTTAATACGATTAAGGTCAAATCACTGGCTAAAGATCGTCCTAAGAAGAACAAAGGTTTAATAAATAAAGCTCTCATAATACCGATTCTGGACGGGCCGGTAG
>CAYLIY010000020.1:0-2759 GCA_964384015.1 uncultured Nitrososphaeria archaeon
CACGTCTGCTCCATTAAGAATGTGAGGTATAGCCCCTTTGTCGACTATCACGATAGGACACCGGAAATATTGGGTCGATTCCACATAAGGAAAAAACAAAGAATGATCCGTTTTAAGTAGAAGTAAGGGTATTTCATTTATTTCCAATAAAATCAAATCATTTAATCTAATTATGACAGCTCTTTTAATGGACTTAATCTTATCTCTCTGAAGCGACAATCTTGATCTATTTAAAAGCATTCTAGCCTCTTTTTTCCTTATGTTTACCCTTTTAAGAGGATTCATAAGAATTAAATAGGAGCTGGCCTGAGCTCATCAATTGTATGGAGTACTATAAATGTCTCTGAACGTTCTACATCCCCAAAACGCGGCAATAAATTTATTAAGAAATGTGTTAAGTAATTAAGAGACTTAACGCGTAACTTTAACATAAGATCGTACCTCCCAGTTATTATACTTATTTCTTCCACCCATAAACCCTCATTTTTCGAACATGATTCTAGTATTCTCCTCGCTAAGGCTATTTGATTTCCCGCACCCTCAACTCCTCTTTTAGCTGTTATAAATATAAAAGCTGTGAGAAGAAAACCTAATTTTTTCGGATCTAAAATAGCCCTGTAGGATCTTATTACACCCAAACTCTTAAGCCTTGAAAGACGACTTGCTATAGTGGTTCTGGGTTTTTTTAAAACTCTTGCGATTTCTGATATACTAAGTCTGCAGTCTGATTGCAATAAACACAATATACTTAAATCAAGGCTGTCAAGTTTCTCCTCCATGCCCTAGTCCACCAAGCTAATTAAGCAAAGTAAGTGCGGCCGCCGGGATTTGAACCCGGGATTGCCGGCGATCCACGTAGCTTGGCAGGCCGGCGTCTTACCAGGCTAGACCACGGCCGCACCAATCTAATTAAGAATTCAAGCCTCATAAATTTTTACTTCCTATTGGGACAAATAAGCTATCTGTAAGTTCTTTAGGGGCTTAGCATCTATATTTGTAATTTTCTTAATAACATAGGCTAGTTCTTTTGTTTTTTCACTTTCTCCATGAACAAGATAGATGTTACGCGTTAACCTACTCATTTTTCTGACAAATGCAAGCAGTTGTCTCCTATCACTGTGACCTGAAAAACCCTCTATTCTTGAAACCCTACAATTTACAGTGATAGATTCCATTTTGCCCTCATAGGATGGTAAAATAATATTTCTCGATCCATCGAGTATCCTTCTGCCGAGGGTTCCAGCCACCTGATAGGAGACAAAAAGAATCATATTTTTAGGATCATTAGCGAGGTTCCTGAAATATTCAATTACGGGGCCCCCCTCCATCATGCCTGATGTAGATAAGATGATACATGGTCCCTTTTTCAATGCCTCCTCCCTACCAGATTGGTTTTTAACTATTACGAACTGCTCAGATCTGAATGGGTTAATACCCTGGTTAATGAGGGAACGGACTTTAGTTGAAAGGTAGCCTGGATATTGTAGATGAATGGATGAACTTTCGTCTATCATTCCATCAACGAATATTGGGACTTCTGCCAGCTTTCTATCCCTTATCGATCTATCGAGAATAGCTAGGATCTCCTGAGCTCTACCAACAGCCGGTACCGGAATTACAACTTTTCCACCATTATTAACCACCGAGTTTATAGTTCTGATGAACAGCTCCTCGACCTCTTTTGCTGGAGGCATAACATCTTTTACCCCACCATAAGTACTCTCCATAATGAGCGTTTCAGCCCTGGTAAAGCCGTCAAAAGCCGCCTCTAAGAGAAAAGTGGGAGCATATTTAAAATCTCCAGTAAAAACTAGGTTATGAACTCCTTCGGTAATATGCAGATGAACCATTGCGGACCCTAACACGTGGCCAGCGTTGTAAAATGTTAATTTCACGTCAGGGGATATTCCAGTTACCTGGCCATACTTCAGGGTGACCGTATGACAAATCATTTTTCTTATGTCGGATGCGCTGTAAGGTGGAACACCACCGTTTTTCTCTATCACATCTATTAAATCGAATTGTAACAAGGTCATTAGTGGAAGAGTTGGTTCTGTTACATAAACAGGGCCATTATACCCATATTTAAATAAAAAGGGAACCAAACCACAATGATCTAAGTGCGCATGAGTAATTATCACGCCATCAAGCTCGTCCAGATTTATCCCTTCGATGTCGATCCTAGGGAAAGCATCGACTCGTCTACTTACCCCGGGCTTCAGGCCGAAGTCGACTAATAAATTAGTTTCGCTTGTCATGACGAGGATAGCGGAGCGACCGACCTCCTCAGCTCCTCCTAAGACCTTTATTCTAACGTCCCTGCTTGGATTTATAGCTTCTCTAAAAATCCTATTGCCAGAAGTTGTTAAGAAGCGCTTTCTTTCTGTTTGAAAATGGGAATATATTGAAAAAATAAGTTTGATGGTCTTAGATTGAGGAGGAAAAAGGCGCTTGAATATAGGAAACCATTTTGTCTTCTCTATTATGGCTATTGAAAACTCTGTTAGCTGCTTGTGCGGGATGAATTTGTCAACAAATATGTACACTTCACCGTTTGATCCATCAAAATATATGTCTAATACCCTTAGCAAAGGAGATAAAATACGCTCTATTGTAGCCTTGGCCAGCTCAGGATCTGTTCTTTCGCTAGCTTCTGCTCTAACTATAACTCTTTTCTTTAACTTAGTAGCTATTTCTGTTATTAAATATCCATGTTGAAGTAGTATGACCGGATTGCGTGAATAAATCGCTATGTTTGG
>CAYLIY010000020.1:2769-11358 GCA_964384015.1 uncultured Nitrososphaeria archaeon
TCTAGTTATTTCAGCCTCTTTCGGCGCATACTCCAATATTTTAGATGCTATTAAAACACTACTTGACATAGTTTTCAGGATTAAGTTGAAATTTCTCTTGAGAACTTCTTAACATATTTTTCCTTTTCTTCCTTACTTAGCTCCCGCACTCCTTCCTTGGTTACTATCACTAGATCTATATCATTTCCGCTACCTATATCCCTCCTCATTGCCGCTATTAGCGCCCTAATAACTATTGCTTGGCCCTCAGTTACTGTCAAATCAGGGCGATACTCACTCTCTAATATTCCATAGGCGATGGGAGATCCAGAACCCGTAGATGCGTATTTATCTTCAACTAAAGAGCCCAAAGGATCGATGCGATAAAGTGAAAAACTTTCTCCATTCAATCCTCCGATCAGTATTTCTGTATAAAGCGGGAAAAGTCTGTTTTGGAAGAGAATGTACGATAACAACCTAGCTGCTTCCTTTGCCATAACCTTCCTATTGCTTCTAAACTCATGAAGACGTATGTTGTACCTTAAAACATCAACTAAAGCTTGAGCATCAGCTAACACTCCAGCTATTGAAAGAACAATTTGTGGAGTTATTACAAATATTTTTTTGCCTCTTTTATGCGCTATATAAAAGCCAGCTGTTACCCGTGTATCAGCCCCTATAACTAGCCCATCCTTACATACAACGCCAACTGTAGTAGTTCCTCGATGCGTTTTATCCAGATTTTCATTAAACATATCCGATTATCTCCTCAAGTTTCACTACCACATTGACTCAAAATATATGAGAGAAATTACCTGATTGGAATAATAAGTAGTACCAACTTATAAGAGTTCTGTCATATGGGAGCTAGATGAGAGAAAAGCATATCAATTTAAAAATCAGCGATGAAATTAAAAGGGTCCATAAAATGTCTTTACCTCAAAAAGTGATAATTGGAGAGGGGATTCTCGGGAAATTAAGCAATGTTTATGATGAAATATCCGTTAAGAAGAACATAGTAGTAATAACGGGACCTCATGTGTATAAGAGGTTAAAGGGCGTTTTTAATGAAAATTGGGAAAGAAATCAAAGAGTAGACATAATTTTCGCAGGACAATCTACCTTATCGGAAGTGGAGAGACTAGGCTCCATTGTGAGGAAAACTAGAGGAGAAATAATTATAGCACTTGGAGGAGGAAGAGTAATAGATCTGTCGAAAATGGTAGCTTTTAAGAATAATCTAGAATTTATAAGCGTGCCAACCACGGCATCCCATGATGGAATAGCCAGCTCATTAGCGTCTATTAAAGGAGGGAAAAGAGTGTACTCCTACATGGCAAAGCCGCCAAAGGCCATAATAGTTGATGTAGACATTATCTGTAAAGCTCCTAAAAGACTAATTTCTAGCGGGGTTGGAGATGCTTTAGCTAAGATAACAGCGGTTAGGGATTGGAAGCTTTCCCATGAGAAGACTGGAGAGTATTTTGGAGAATATGCGGCACATTTGGCTTTAATGGGAGCTAAATTAGTCATGAAAAAAGCCAAGGGGATAGGTAGTGGAGATAAGGAAAGTATACGAACACTCATTGAGGCGTTAATAAGCGATGGAGTTGCCGCTGGAATAGCCGGAAGTAGCAGACCTTGCAGCGGATCAGAGCATCTATTCAGCCATGCTCTTGATATATATTCAACAGAGCACGCAATGCATGGAGAGCAGTGTGGTGTCGGAACGATAATGATGGCGTATCTCCATGGCTTAAATTACGATAGGATAAAGAAAGCATTAAAAGACGCTAAAGCCCCTGTAAACGCTTACGAACTAGGAATATCTCCAAAAAACGTGATTAAAGCTCTAAAAATGGCTAAAACTGTTAGACCAGAAAGATATACAATTCTAAACGAGGTTAAGCTAGATGAACGAAGAGCTTATGAAATAGCGAGCCAAACTCATGTTATATAGTCTATTTTTCTCCTTTAGAGACTTTAACAGGACGTGTAAAAGTCGTTATGAACCTTATTTTCTTGACTTCTGGTATTAACTCGAAGATATCTGAAACTATACCCCTCATTATGAAGGGATTTTCCTTTTTCGTTGCTTCCTTTTCATCTAAATAAAATTCCAGTGTTTGTTGTGCTTTTTTGTATTTGTACAATTCAGGCCTGTTAGCCAATTCCCTACTTCTTCGCTTAACTATTGCTTTAATTTTGTCATGGAGAGTTTTACAAATTGACCGCACATGAATCTTATAGATTAAGGTTTTCCCAGCAAGCGGAGGGTTGAAATCTAATAGAAATCTACCACCGCTAGCAACCCTAACAATCGCTGGCATTCCATTTATTGTCACTATCGAGCCAGGCAATGGCGTTCCATTTATACCAGCTTCCATTAATTTCCTTCTAGTGTAAAGGACTATTTTTCTAGGATCCCTTAGCCCAAAGCCTTTTTCTGGTGGAACTTCCACCTCAAACTCCTCATTCTCTTCACGCCCAACCAAGGCCTCATCTACTCCCTCAATTATCCAGGATTTACCAACAGCAACGAGCATTGGTTCGTATATATGCTTATCATCATATATCCCAGCTTTTTTCGCCTCCTCCTCTATTGTAGTATCAAAAACTTCACCTGTTTCCTTCACTCTCCCCACATAGTCAATGTACACTAAGTCGCCTTTTTGAATCGACAAGCTCGTTCACCAGCAAATCAAAAACGCACTTATAAAATATAACAGTTTAATTATATAGCCCCCTAAAATAACAATTTGCATTTAGGAATTAAATCCTGCCAGCTAGCTTGATTAACCTCTCTAAAAGCCTATTCTTTTCAAGAAAATCGGCCACACTTTTCGGAACAATTTCTCTCCAATTTCTCCCGTTTAAAACTCTTTTTCTGAATTCTTCTCCTGAGAAAATTTCTCTCTTGATAAATGGGATCCCTTTAACGTCGTAACCAGCTTCCTCAAACAGAACTTTAGTTAAAGGGTCGTTTGAGAAGACTATAGAAAAAGGGGGGGTAAGGGACTCCACTAGGGAGACCCATAAAGAGTGTTTCCCTATGTCAGGAACAGGAATTATTATATATCTTTCTCTTGAGATTCCAGCTTCGGAGAGAGCGAGGGATATCATTTGTATTCGTTCCCTTGCAGTAAATGGGTTTTTAAGTGTATGAGAAGTAAGAGCGCTGCCAAGAATTATCACTAGGTCTGACACGCTTCTTAAGCAATATTTAATAGCATGAAGATGACCCAAGTGAAATGGCTGAAAACGACCAATCAACGCTCCTGTAACCATGATAACACTCACTTACTCCCTTAAAAGAACAACTTCAAGTATATCCCTATAGAGCTTTACAGAACTTATTTTAGTTGCAGGAAATGGTAGTCTCACTCTTGCTTTAAAGTACTTAAAAGTGCATGGAGGAAGGGAGCAGCTTATATAGGTGGAGGGTATTTCTCTCTTTATCTTTGCCTCTATGTACAAGATTTTGGGGTTTAATAGCTCAACTTTAATTGAAGATGGTTCAACAAGGGGCAGATCAGCTGTTACCGTGATCTTATCACCTGATACATAAACAGAGGTTAGGGGTTTTAAAGCTCCTCCTTCTATATCCTCGGTTAAATATTCCTCAAATGCTTTCATCTTTCTTCTCATTTCCCTGATGATTCTTTCAAACCTCTCAAAGAACTCATCAATCATTTCCTCAAATTCCTCAAACCCCATGTTCATCACCTCATACATAGAAGCTCGTGGGCGGTCGCCCAGTTTCAGTGCTCACAGCGGATCTGATCCTTTGGGTCTCCGCTGCGAGCCTTCTAGCCATTAATTTAATCTCTGATGCTTTTTTAAGTAAAATGTTCACATCAAACTGTTTATTAACAATCCTTCCGATCACATCGGTAACCAAGGCAGCAGCTTCAGGATCAGGATAGTTTGGGAAACTGTCCACTATGAGCAAAATAGCTGATATCTCCCTCATGAGAAAAGACCTTAATAAGGAGGCATATGGACCAGCCAATAAGCCGGAAAAATCATTTACGTTCTTTAAGTAACGTTCTTTAAAGCTTTTATCCGTATAACTAGCGAATAATCTCAGTTTATCCAGATTATGTCGTTTAGGATTGGGTAGACCAGTAGCCCCTATAATTAACGGAAGCGCTAGTTCATCATATATTGATAAGACTACTTGGGAAAAGTTTGACCAATTTTCTGGATAAATTGGTACTTCAGAAATTAATATGAGGATCTTCTCATCAACATAAAGCCTAACTGGGGACAGCGGCTTTCCCTCGAGGATGGAGATCATTGGAGGGAGCCAATCAGCATCTACATAACCAGCTATCGGGAGCTTATATTGATTTATTATGTTTGCTGCTGTAAGCAAGCTTACAAGGCCTGTATCAGGTAAAGCGACGAAAAGCGGCAGGGGCTTAATTTTTTTATCAAGCCATTTTAAAGTAAAGATCCTCTTCTGAAGCATGTTGCTCATTTAACTCATCCACAAAATAATGAGAGAATCTTTGTTTTTAATTTAAGAAATTGGTAAGAGAAAAATTCAAGCTGAAAATACGTTGTTAAAGCGTGAGAAGAATTAAAATATCCTTAAAGAGAAAGAATTTTGAGGACTTAAGACATGCTCGAGGTATTAAAGGAGAGATTACAAAACGCCATCAGAAAAATAACCAGAAAAGGATACATTGACGAGAAAACTATATCGGAATTCATTAAAGATGTTGAGCGAGGGCTTTTGTTATCTGATGTCCGTGTTGAGGATGTGTTAGAGATATCTAAGAAAATTAAAAAAAGAGTTCAGGAGGAAAAGATCCTTCCCGGATTAACTAAGAGAGAGCATCTCATAAAAGTGGTATATGAGGAGTTGGTACAGCTTTTAGGGGGAGTAAAGCCAGAAATTAGAATAAATAAGGGGTCACAGACGAAAATCATGTTAGTTGGGTTACAAGGGTCAGGAAAAACAACAACTGCGGCTAAATTAGCTTATTTCTTCAAAAATAGGGGATATAAAGTCGGTGTTGTATGTGCTGATGTTTATAGGGAGGGAGCACAAGAACAGCTGAGGGAGCTATCAAGAATGGCCGAGGTGGACTTCTTAGAAACTTCATCTAAAAACGTTATGGAAATTGTCAAAGAGGGAGAGAGGAAGTTTTCAGGGAGGGACGTAATAATATTCGATACAGCTGGAAGACATAGGAAAGAGGGGGCTTTGTTAAGGGAGATGAAGGAGATATCAAAGGTGATTAAGCCTAACATGATATTCCTGATAGTAGATGCGACTATTGGGCAACAAGCTTACTCTCAGGCTAAGGCATTTCATGAAACGGTTCCTGTGGGTGGCATAATAGTTACTAAAATGGATGGAACCGCAAGAGGCGGCGGAGCTCTTTCAGCAACAATAGCTACTGGAGCGAAGATATATTTCATAGGAACTGGAGAAAGACTGGAAGATTTAGAACCATATGACCCAAAGGGATTCGTTTCACGCCTTCTTGGGCTTGGCGATATTAAGAGCTTAATTGAGAAGGTAGAAAGACTCGAGAAGAAAAAAGAGGTAATTAAGAGAGCAGAAAAAATAATCTCGGGAAGATTTACGCTCGAGGATTTTGTTAAACAGATAGAGGACATGAGAAAGCTTGGAAGTTTTGGTAAAATTTTGGAATTATTGCCCATACCCATTTTTAAAGTTCCGACGGAGAAGATAATGGAGCTCGATGCAAAAGCCAAAAAATGGAGATACGCTCTCGACTCGATGACAGATTATGAGAGAGCCAATCCAAAAATAATAGATTCTAAGAGAATTAGAAGAATAAGCAGAGGAGCAGGATTAGATGAAAGAGAGGTAAAAGAGCTGCTAAAGCAATATCATCTTGTTAGGAAAGCGATGAGGACTAAGGGGAAAAGGTTCCTTAAGATATTGAAAAGGGGTTATAAAGTCTAAATGGATATTATTCGTGTTCTTAAAAAGGTTGTAGAGGAAAATAACCTATGTTTAAATTGTTTAGGCAGATTATTCGCTGGATTATTATCCGGGTTAACAAATGAGGAGAGAGGAAGAGCATTAGTAATTTGTTTATCGATGGACTTGCTTAATAAGCTCTTAAATGGGGAAAATGATAAAAACATGAGAACTTTAAAAAAATTAGCGATCAACTATGGTTTTGAACCTCTTATTAAGTTTTTGCGAGAAAGAGGCTATAGAATCAGGGAAAGGAAAAGGAAATGCTGTATTTGCGGGGATATATTTGAAAAACTAGGGAAAATAACAAAAAAAGCTCTTGACGTTCTTGAGGATTATGAATTTGATAGCTTTATTGTAGGCGTTCAAGTTCCGCTTAACGTGGAGGTTAGGGATGACGCGATAAAGAGCAAATACCATTTAAGCTTTTCGGAAAGCATTAAAAACGAACTTTCAAGAGAAATAGGAAAAAATATTAAGATGAAAACGGGAAAAAAGTTTTCAACTCGACCTGATTTGGTAATAACGATCAATCCGTATACCACAATGGTTAATATCTTGTCTAAGCCCGTTAAATATGAAGGAACAATAGTAATAATGGAAAGAAAGACAAAGGCATTTGCAAGAGTGTGCTTTAAATGTAAAGGGAAAGGATGCAAGGAATGCGGATTTATCGGAAAAAAAGCTGGAAAAAATGTTGAGTATATTTTAGGAACGGCTTTATTAAGGGAGACCGGAGGGAAAAAGTGGCGTTTTTCCATCAGAAAGCTAGGCGGCGGGAGGATTAGGTTTAAAATAGAAGTTGAACAACCTAAAAAAAGGAAAATTAATCTGGAGAAAATTAAATCGGTGGGGGAAAATCTTTTTAGGGTAGAAAGCATTAAACCGATTTTGACTTAAAGGCCAAATTCCATGTAACGGAGGATCAAAATGCCACCTTCACGTGGTTTTAGGAGAAAATCCAGAAAAGTAGGAAGAAAAAGGGAAAGAGGTTTTATAAAAAGGTTAATAGAAAATCTTCAACTTAGTGTTGGTGATAAAGTTTGTATAAAAATAGACCCGTCAGTTCATAAAGGCATGCCTCATCGGCGGTACCATGGCAAAGTGGGCATAATAGTGGGCAAGAGGGGAAGAGCTCTTGAAGTAAAAACAAATAAAGGTAAGAAGGAGGTTATTCTAATTGTTAGGCCTGAGCATCTTGTGAAATTATAGGCATAGGTCATGTGATATGGTTAGGAAGATACTTAAGGAGAGGAAGCTTACCATAGGAGAAGTTTTAGACATCCTATCTAAGGAGGAAAGCCTTGGACAATTCCAACAGAGAGTTTTGGATTACGTTAAAAAAATGGCAAAGGTCGATGCAAAAAGGGGAAGGGAATTGATTAAGAAGCTAATTAAAATTGGAGATATAACTGAGGATGAAGCCGTTCAGATAGTTAATATAATGCCAGAAAGCAAAGAAGAATTAAAGACTATTTTTTATCACAGAAAGACCATAATTATGGAGGAGTTTTTGAACAAAATTTTAAAAGTTTTACGATCCGAATGAGCGTGAGAGACCCCTTGAAATTCTATAAAGAGGAGGAAAAGAGAAAAGAAGAATGGGGAATAGTTTTAGACGTATTTGAAGCAGAGAAAAGCGCATTTCATAGAAGGCTTAAAGGAAGAATCGCTCAATTAGTCGGTGATCGATATTTTACCCTGCTTGAAGGGCTTGTTAAGAACAATGTAGAGTTAGATGAGCTTGAAAGAGTTTATATTGGGCCAGGACCAAGAGATAAGATATCAGCCATCTTAAGAAGAATTAAACTAGACGATTTAACATCTATAGCGAAAGCGAGCATAGAAAAGGCCATAGAAAAGGCCGTAAAGGAAAATGAGACCAGATGGACCGAGTTCTTCAATGAAGCTGGACCATTAACAAAGAAGCTACACTCTCTAGAGCTTTTGCCGGGAATTGGGAAGAAAAAAATGTGGAAAATCATACAAGAGAGAGAAAGGAGAAAGTTCACGAATTTTGAGGATATAAATAAGAGAGTCGGGATAGATCCCGTCAAAGTGATAACAAAGAGGATCATAGATGAATTAAGGGGAAGCGAAAAGTATAAGGTGTTTGTGCCATTATATGAGACACGTAGACCTCATTATTAGCTTTTTAAGTAAAAGGAAATGGAAAATAAGAGGCCAGCATTTTCTTATAGATGAAAGACCTGCTAAGAAAATTTCTCAGCTTACCAGTCTATTTAGCATAAACACAATTGTAGAAGTAGGGGCGGGATTAGGCTTTATAACAGAAAAGCTTCTTAAATTAAGGAAATTTGTAATAGCCGTTGAAATAGAAAGAGAGTTATGTGAAATTCTGAGAAGGAAGGTCGAAGAATATGAAAATTTATCGATAATTTGTGGAGATATCTTGAAAATTAGATTTCCGAAGAGCTCATTGATAGTAGGAGCTCCTCCTTATTATCTTTCAACAGAGCTCATAATAAAGAGCATAGTTTCTAACGTAAGGGGAATTATTCTCATTTTGCAAAAGGAATTCTCAGATAAATTAGTCTCTAAACCAGGGGAGAGGAATTATTCCTATCTTTCTTGTTTTATCAATGCCTTTGGAGAGGTTAGTATAATCTCTAATGTGAATAAGG
>CAYLIY010000021.1:0-8992 GCA_964384015.1 uncultured Nitrososphaeria archaeon
GCTATAATTGAGCCTTACGTTTTAAATCCTTAAATAAACTCTTTTGGAGGAATAAAGGAACTATGGGCCTTAAAAAGGCCAGAAAAATTATAACCCCGGGGGGGGGCGTTTAAAGTTTCATTAACGGCTTTCTGCTTAAATACTAGCCTATTAACAATTATAATTGGTATGAGTATCTTGAAAGCTGATAATCTAAGACCATTAGATATTTCTAGGGTTGTTTTCTTTCCAGGCAGAACTCTTTACGGCTTTTCTATCATAAGTAAGAATGTTCCCGGAGTTTTAGCAAAAACAGCTAAGGTCTTTGCTGATTACAAAATAAACATTTTGAACTGCATTGTTTCAACACCGTTAACTAATCAAGCTAGTGCAACATACCTGATTATAGCCGATTTTACAGATATAGGAGTGTCTCCTGAGAAAATTAAAAAAAGATTAGAAAGAATTAATGAAGTGCTGAGAGTGGAGATACTCAATCAATCGGCTCCAGGTTTACTCATAGACTCCACGCATTTCCCTTTA
Source organism: uncultured Nitrososphaeria archaeon (assembly GCA_964384015.1). Taxonomy (GTDB): domain Archaea; phylum Thermoproteota; class Nitrososphaeria; order Geothermarchaeales; family CAYLIY01; genus CAYLIY01. Next base: position 523 of record CAYLIY010000021.1, read on the forward strand.
ACGTTATTAGGGGAGAGAGTTTTCATCATGAGTAAAGGGGTTTATAAGGCTTTAATCAAGGATATAAGAGATGAATGGGGCTCAGCTGGAGAGGTTTTCCTTTATCATATAGGAAATAAAGTGGGCGAGGACTTAGTCGAGACATATTCATGGCTATTTAGGTCACAGCCACTAAATAAAGCGATCGAGAACTTAGCTAATTTTTCCATGAATTTTGGGTTCTTAATTCCTGAGATAGTTAAACTTGACTTAGATAGGGGAGAAGTTATTGTTAGAGCCCACGCCTCATTTGAGTGTGAACTTGGCAAAGGTGTTAATAAAAGCTATTCTCAGTTTGTAAGAGGAATAATCGCTGGGATTATGAGGAAAATATTTAAAGTGGAAAACGTCTTTGTAGAAGAGACTAGGTGTGTAGCGGCTGGAGACCCTTATTGTGAGTTCGAAATAACCCTCAAAAAGCGAGTCAACGCTAATAAGAAGATTTTGGAGTAATTGAGGCGTTTACTTCAAGGGAATAGGGATTCAATGACTTCAAATCCCTGACCTTGCTAATGTGTCCTATCAGTTGCTAGACTCATTTTTATAACCATTGTTCTGACTGTTGCTAAAAGAAGGGAAATTGTTCACGTGACTAATTTTTGAGAAATTTTGATTTTGGTGACTTTGGCTTATTTTTTGAAAATAAGACTTCTAAGAGCTTATTTGAGATATGCTCATACAACCTAATGCAATTTTGTCCCATTACTGGGATAGTTTTTCGTGGATTTTGGGACAAAAATCATTTTCTGGATTCGAGGTCTGGCCTTAGTGTTCAATTTCATTTATATATGCCCGCCAAGTCAGCTTTGCTTCAAATCTTCTTATTTAGTGATTTATTAGGGAAAATAAACTCAATTCATGTTTCCTTTATATAAAGGGATTCAAAGGGGGATTATTGGGCATCAAGGCAGAAATTTCAGGTTCAGGAATCTTATTAAGAGAATTGAGAGGACTTACCGTAGCCGTGCCATATGTCTCCCTTTTGAGATCTCATTAAGAGATTTTTGAGCGATTAAAGTCTCTTTTTACTCCGTGGATTTAAACCTCTTTAAAAACATGACATTTTTATTAACGTTTGAAGTTATAAAGACGTTACGCTAACTATCTAAAGGTTAAAATATGGCACTCCTCCTCTTATTTCTTGAGATGGAATTCAGAGATGAGAGGACAATATATCTAATTCCTCCGAGGGAGCTTTTGTCAAATGTCAAAAAGGCTTTCGAAAAAACCGGCATGAATATTTTAGAGAGGGAAAGCGGAGAGCTTAGCTGGAACTTGTACGGTAAGAGAAGTGGACTCGTTGTGGAGGCGAGTTTAAAGTCTAAAATGAGAAAGATTGATGAGCTAGCTCCATTTGGCGAGATTTTTATAACATTTCTTAAGATAAGGGCAATTGGTGATGAATCCTTAATCAAGAAATTTAAGTGGAACTTGGAAACAAGCCTTTTAAGATGTTTGGGCTAGTAAGGAAAACAAACTTTTAGGCTATGACTAAACTTAAGTCTGAGTTCAAACTTTAGTTTAAATCACTCCATGTTCCTCCAAGAAAATCCTTAAAAAGCCTTTGCATATCAAACATAGCTCGGGGGTTACCTCTAAAAGCCATCTATCCTCTATTTTTTCCCCTTTAAGCCCACATTTATCGATCAAGTAATCCGGCCTGAACTTCCAATTCCAAAAAAGGCAGCGCTTTCCATCGAAATGGTCACAATTCCTCGAGTAATATCTGGCCTGATCCATCGCCATAGCTAAAAATCTATCAAACTCCGCACTAAAAGCTTGAAGAAATTTAAGCCCTTTCTCAAATATCTTTATTTCCTCCTCTAAGCAGGGATTTTCATCGGCATTCTTAATTTTCCCTTTATTCTTATTCAGGAGTCTCATAGAACTCCCCTTTAACCCCGCTATTAATTGAGGTCATTTATATAATAACCGAAGCCTTTATCAGTTTAATCACGAATATTATGAAATCCCAAATAAATTTGATTAAAACTTTTAAGGAAGTTTAGGTTTGGCATTGAAGTCCAAAACTTTAATTTCTTCGTTCGTTTGTCAAAAACTGATAGATTTATTACGCAGTAGTCCAAATTCAATGTTAAAAAGCATTTTAAAAACAGTTATTTCTGAGCTGAATTCAGTTAAATAAGCTCTTTTCTCCCTTTCGCTTCTCTTTATATGCCCCTTGCAATTCGTGAACCAGCGCATAAGCGTTATATGAAGAAGCCCAACTAATCCTAATTGAGCATCAAATTAGGGACTTTAAGTTCCGAATCTCGCAAGGAGAATTGAAAGTACGTAGAGTCGTCAAAGCTACTATTATATCTCAGAGTTTCGCTGAATTTAACTGAAACCTCCAATATTTTAGACAAATTCCCTCTTTTGGGGGTTTAAATAGGTAAAATAATCTGATATAGCCGTTTTATTCTTAATGTCTGGATCTCGCACAAGTCTGGCCTCTATTTCCTCGGTAAATGCTGTTGTTGCTCCCCTTGGTAGCCTAACAGCCGAATCTATGAGATCCATTGGAAGCGGAAGACCTGTTGTTGGGTTGTGGAAATCAACGAAATGTTCAGCGAAAGCCTCTACATCCGTCCCCTCAACAACTTCTACCTCAAATGGAGGGGCGCTTGAAGAATACCGAATATAATACCTCTTAAGTCTCGGCAATTCACTTAATTCCAAATTCAAATCCTTCTTAAACTTTTTCTCCCAATCCCTTATAGATTGTTCCATTAATTCCTCTTTTCTCCTGCTTAAATTCTCAGCCGATTCTCCAGCTTGTCTCCACTTACGATAAAATCGGTAAAAAGTGGCGTAAAGTAACGGATTATGTTCATCTCCAAAAAGATCGCTATAATCCCAGATTGAGTTCGGAGGCATTAAAGTTGTTAATATATGTTTGTCTCTAGTCCTAAAGCAATAATCTTCTCCGTAATTATATAAAATCCACCCATCTATCGCCCTTATAACGCTTCTTCTAATAACACAAACCGCTTTTTTAGTTTTCATTAACAGTAAAGTCATGTCCCTTGTTCGCTTAATTAAATCTAAACCCGTTTTTATCCTGCCAATCCCTATCCTAACGGCTTTTACGTACCGACAAAAGCCCCTGAAGTAAAAGAAAGGTCCATCTAGGATTATAAAATCGGGATTATAGCTCCAATAAGTCTCTAAAGCTGCTTTTCTTTCAGCATACGCCATTAGCAATCTAAGCAGTGTTTTAAAGCTTAATCTTCCTTCATTCCAACTTAAAGATCCAGCATAATACTTTTCATCTTTTAGATCTCTACCTTCAAAGACCATATAGCCCGCTGTATAAATCCCGAAATCACATCCTATCCTGGAACTCGATCTCGGAGACATTGATCCATCCACAGCTGAAATAACTCCGCCTCTGTTTCCCTTTATCTTTTGGAACCTTAGCTTTTGACCAAGCTGTTTTAGCTTATTTTCTAGCTTTAAGATCTTCTTTTTGGCCCTTATTGCCTCATAGTCAGCGCACTTGAAAAGAGCCTCTATTATCGGTCTGGGAAGAGTTAATAACGGGTTTTCTTCCATTTATTCCCCTCCTTTAATCCCAAATGATATTAAAAGTGGAGTTGGAGATGGATTCATCTTCCCAACAAAATAAAACTTTCCAGGCTCTAAGTAAAGAAGGCCTTCAGGCTTTATGCCGTAAGGTGATAATCTTTTGCTCGCCTCCTCGATATCAAGAGGGTGAATTTGCCCGATAAACTGAGTGTTAAGGTTCCTCCTTACCGCTGCATTGATTCCTATTTCTCCCGCTATTCCTTGGGAGATTAAAACCACGCATAATTTATGCTTTCTCCCCATCGCACACAAGTCCTTAATCTTATCCGTAACTTTAGATTGCAATCCTCTGGGTTCAAATGGACAATATTGCGGGCCCTCATCTATTATTAAGGCTAAATTTAGCTCTTCTTTCTTATGCATTCTCGATATTATGTGCTCAGCTAATGTTAGGAAGAACGATAACTTCTCCTCATCCCCAACTCCATGCATGTCAACTACTAGAACCCTTCCTGGTTGAACTATCAGCTCCTTTACATCTTTCTTTCCCATCAGCTCCCTTAAATCATCAGGCGATATCTTCTGAAAGCCTCTTTCAAGCCTGATGAAAGCTGTTCTCTTATACCTATCCAATAGTTCACTTCCTTCGATTTTCCGGCTAATTAGCTCCTTTAATCTATCCTTTAACTCCTCGGGGCCATCACAAGCATCAAGGAGTTGCGACCACGATTCAGTTATCACCTCCTCGAGGGCCTCAGTTAATATGTTAGGCTCTTGTCTGTATCCAAACCTTCTAGTCTTCTCAATTATGTAGGATATCACCGAATCGAGGTCTCTTTTAACATCCGATATCGAAACGACCTCTTCAAAATAGGGAGCGTAGTCTACCCCCGCCCAATCTAAAACAAGGACTCCATACCCGGCCCTCTTAAGCAACGGGATTAGCAGATATCTGGCCAAGAAGGATTTGCCTGAACCGGTGGCTCCGAAAACGCCTATATGATATGGAATAAACCTCTTATCGAAGGGAATTGGCCAGTTTTTCTCTCTCGCTAAAAACCCCCCGAACACACAATCGTCTGGACGCATAAACTCCAAGGGGTTGTTCTTACTTCCCCTAAATACATAAACAGGCGAGCCTGGAGCAACTATCACATCATTGGCCCTTAAGCTATCGTCTTCAACCATTCCTATGAATGACAGGATAAAGTGATACGCCTCCTTAGCTGTTGATGGCGCTTTACCGGTAGACCTGACATAAGCTATGCCTGGGCTATATCCGCCAACCTTTAAGTTCTCGTTTATTCCTGTGCCCTTACGGCAAACAGCTAATATTAATCCTCCGTTCTTGTTCTCTATTACCACTATGTCTTCCTCACGAACTTCTTTCTCTTTTCCTTCTATAAGTATCAGAGGCGCCTCAGTAGTAGAGGTTGTGCTACCAGTGATTCCGATTAAACTAAGGTTATTCAAAACAGTTCTTAATCTATCCTCTCTCGACTTCGTTTCAACATTCATTAGACCGATCAAAAGTTAATTGAGGGCTCGAGTTTAATATCATTACCTATTCGCTTGATAAGCTCACCCTCAATCCTGTCGACGATAAACTTAATCTTGTAATCTCGTTGGGCCTCTTTAAAGATTCTTCTCTTGATAAGGGTTAAATAAGAAGGTTCAACCTCATATCCAACCGAGTTTCTCAGGCTATTTATGGCGGCTATAGTCGTAGTTCCAGAGCCGAGAAATGGGTCAAGGATGGTATCGCCAATATATGAAAACATCCTTATCAGTCTCTCCGCCAGCCTAAGCGGAAAGGGAGCTGGATGCAAGTTGCTACTCTCCCCTTTAATCCTCCACACCTGAGTGAAAAAATCAACGAACTGCTTTCTTGATAATCTGCTTAACTCAATTTGCTTTTTACTGGGCTTTCTATAGCCTCCTGGTTTACGGAAGATAAGAATGAATTCAATATCGTTCTTTATTATCGAATTAGGTCCATTAGGGTTACCCAAGACATAAGTTTCTCGTTTAACCTCAGTTGATACATTTGCTATCTTATACCAAATGATTGGAGCAAGATAATCAAAGCCTAATCTTAAACATGACTGAATTAAGTCAGAATGAAGCGGAATTAAGCGATGTCTTCCATATTTTCTTCTAGATAGGCATATATCCCCCACAATTATGCATAGCCTGCCTCCGGGAACAAGGACTCTGAAACACTCTCTCCAAACTTTCTCAAGCTCTCTTAAAAAAGAGCTATAGTCGCTAATATTTCCAAGTTGGAAGGGGTTCTTTGGATATTTTTTGATGTTCCAATATGGAGGAGAGGTCACTATTAAGTGAACAGAACAATCTTTAACTCTTTTCATTCTTCGCGAATCTCCTAAGATCACTAAATGTTCTGTTGGTAGAAGCTTCATCAACCCTATTGATTTCCCACAAGCCAAAAAGGGATTTTAACTTTCATCAAACAAAGAACGAGCACTCATCAGATCGTTGGATAATGTGATATAGATAAAAACAAATGTTGTTGGAGACAAGAAATAGCAAAAATAGGGAAATTTAGAACTTATCACTGGTCTATTTCTTTTTCTTCCTTTTTTTCTTCTTTTCTTCGCTCATTTCAAGCGCCCAATAAAGGAGAACCTTGTAATTTTAAGAAAAGAGTATCGTTCTCTGTATTTAATGTTTTTGGGAATTTCCTCTACGATAATATGAGTTAAAAATGGTTGTTTTTGCTGCTTCTTCAAGATCTCTGAGCATTGATTCAAACTCAAAGCGTGAAGCTCACATAGGGGCTTAAATCTCATTCATTGGGGAAAAATATTCAGTCACCGAGATAGCTCCATTTTAGTTTTTTCAGCTTAGATCTCAGCAAATCTTGAAGATAAATTATCCGTATATTCTTCCCTTTTCTTCAGCCCTTTTTGGGAGTTTTATTTCCCCAAACTTCTTCTCATATTCTTCAACGTGCCTTTTTAGCCACTCAAGGAAGCTTTTTGCTTGAAATGGATCAAAAATTAACCTACATTGTATTATTCTCCTTATATTAACCACTGCTGGTGTTATCTGAAGGGCTGATAAAGCCTCCTCCGCCTCTAGCTCATCCGTGTATATTATCGCCTCGAAAAAGCCTGGTCTATGTCCGCCATATACTCCGCTAACGAATATAGTTCGGTAATGCTCATGCTTTTTAACCTCTATTATTTTAGGCCTAGACAATCAGGTCACCACTTTAATCAATCTTAGGGAGAGTATTTATGAGGTGTGGAAAATTCTTAACCCTGATTTTCTTTAGCTAAATAAGGGTTTGTTAAACAAAAACTTCATTCTGCTCTTAAATTAAGAAGACCAAATCAGCTTATAGGAACCGTTTAAATGCCCTTTTGCACTAGAGTATTCCTTAAAGCCTTACCTACGCTCCTATCATCTCGAATTTAACATATAGCTATCCATATCTCCCTAATAATAAACTCATTAGGGCTATATCCTTCATGAGCCCTGAATAATGGGTTAAACTTCGGCTTAAAGCAGGAAATTGGTGTAAAAACCTCAATTAATGACTTAGGACCACTAGCTGAAAGGTTGATTCCGGTTATCTTTACTCTTAATTCTCAAAAGAGTTTAAAAGCGTTTATTAGAATAAGCATTAGCAACCATTGGTTTTTCAGCAATCATCTCTTTTCATTATCCATGTTCCATCCTCTTAATCAAGAGATCTAAGTTCCATTAAACTTTCGTTTATGTTTAAATTAAGCAGAATGAATGCATTCTTTAAGCATTAATTACGTATTTACGGTCAACTGCGAACTTCCAAACGAGTTAATGACTGAATTTAATCCTTGAACCAATAATCACCGTGGCTATAATTGGCACAATGTGCCCATATCGTAGGCCCAGTGAAAGCTTAGCTAAGCCTAGGATTAAAACTTCCTTATACAGGTATTCGCTGCCATAACTGAAGATTATGAACCCTGGTAACAAAACAGTCGAGATTACGCCTGTAGTAGCCGAAATACCCAAGGCAATCCTATCTAAACGAGTGTACGAGGCAAGAGCGAAAATAGCTGCTATAAAAACGAGCAATCCAGAGAAAGCCAATATGTAAACTACGTTTCTTGCTTCAATGGGGATTTGGGAAAATTTTAGGATATAGCTAAATGTCTCTACATCTTCGGGGGATTTCTCGAGAAAAACGTACTCAATACACATCATGGGTGTTAGCTCAGCTGATCTAATAACGATATATTCTGATCGTCCTCTGAAAATGGACCCTGATATCGCGAACCAGGGAAGAAAGAGCGATGTCAAGAATAGGATAAACGAGATCACCCTGCGCATGGCAACCATAGTAAGCTAATCTTACTTAGTTTAATTTACCTTCTGTTCTTCTATTAAAGAGAGTCAAGGACAAATTTTAATTGGCAACGGTGTTAAACATGAGTTTCCCATCTATGAAGAAGTTAATAATTTTTCTGATTCTGAGCCTAATAGTTGGTTTTACTATTGGTTACGGACTTAGCTATGCTTTAATCTACAGTTCACTAATTTCTACATTAAAGGAGCAAAATGAACAGCTTAAAAAAAAGTTAGCTTTAATCGACATTGTCGTCTCTAATTTAAGCAATCAATTATCGAGCTTAGAGGCAAAATACGATAAACTAAAGGCCAACCATTCCAAAATGTTAGAAGAAAACGCATTTTTAGACGAGGAGTTATCAAGACTTATGAATTATAAAGAGGAACTTGAGCAACAAGCTTTAGCTCTTCAATTTAAATATAATCAGCTTCTGGTTGATTATTTAGCTTTAAAGACCGAAAATGATGTTTTAAGGCAAAATATCTCAGATCTTAACCTTAAGATCCTTCATCTGTCCTCTGAGAAAGAAAACTTGGA
>CAYLIY010000021.1:9002-10973 GCA_964384015.1 uncultured Nitrososphaeria archaeon
AAACTTGGAAAAATTAATCAATGACTTACTTTTAGAGAAAGAACAGCTAATGGAGGAATATTCAGCCTTAAATAGCTCTTATTATGATCTTTTAGCTGATTATAACTCCCTGCTTGAGGCGCTCGAGAATCAGAGCGGAATGGCTGAGGAATGGAGGAAGAAGTACGTTCAGCTAAATAGTAGTTATTATGAGCTTTTAGAGAAACATAATTCTCTTCTTAATAACTTTAACTCTATGGTCAAGAATTTCACAGCGATTAAGAATGTTATAAACCTCAGACAGGGGTTAAATGCATCACTCTTTATCACTCCATTTGATCCAATAGTATCGAGTCTAGTGGTAGATATAACCGGAGGGTGGCAAACCAGGGAGTGGAGTGAGGCGTGGAGGGATTTGAGGAAGATGTACGATTGGGTAACGGAAAATATAGAATATAACCATGACGCTCCATATCCGCGAATATTCAGCTTATCACAACCTCCGATTTTCTTGAATGAGAACTGGCTTTTCCCGAATGAAACCATCAACTATAAATTTGGGGATTGCGAGGATCAGGCAGTTTTACTTACAAGCTTGATAAGATCTTACTTCTTGAAGGCCGATAGCGATATCGCATGTTATGTTATCACCATTTATAGTGAGAAAGTAAGATCTGGTCATGCAGCTACCTTAATTCCAGTTGAAGGAGAAGAAATAACCATATTAGATCCAGCTGGCCATTATTATACTGGTTTTCCAGGAGAATTGATCTCAAAGCCAATAAGTGAGGAAATTGAGAATTGGCTTAATTACTGGAGCTCTTCGCTTCCAGAGGCTTATATTAACAGAGCTTTCTCAGATTACATAGATTTATCTTTTAGCTCAACTCAAGAATTCATTAACTGGCTGATTAGCTCCTAAATGCTCCAGTTTATACGAGTCGTGTTTAATACTAGTCGCTCATTCCCTTACTTTTATAACCTCGATCGGCATAGCATCGAGAACTATCGAAGCTTAGTCGTGAACGAGCTACTATAATCAGGTAATAGGAAAACTTTGCCTAGCTTACCTTAGAATTCTTGAACGAGCTCATTTATGTTTAAATGGTAAGCTTTTATTCTTCTGAATCTATTTTATGAAGGGGCTAAAATGGTTATAGAGCTTAATGAGAAGGCTAAAGAATTTATTGAGAGAAGCTTTAGGCTCTTGAAGGAGAAGGTTATTTTAAAGGTTTTTATTTCGAGGGAGAGAAGGAGATGTCTCTATTGCTATGAGGTAGTTGATTTGACAACTAAAATAGCTAACTTGTCCGATCTAGTTTCGGTTAAAGTTCTTGATATGGGCGAAGAAAGATCAATTGCCGAGAGATATTCAATAAATATGGTCCCAGCAATTCTTGTTCATTCAAATAAGGAATATGGAGTAAGATTTTTTGGAGTTCCGGTGGGATACGAGTTCAAATCTCTCATTGAGGACATAATAGATGTCTCACGGGGAAAAGTGGATTTAAGTCAAAATGTAAGAAGACTCATTGAGCCAATCGCTAAAAGGGTTCATATTAGGGTTTTTGTCACCCCTGCCTGCCCTTATTGTCCATTCGTTGTTAGAGCAGCTCATAAATTCGCCATATTAAACAGAAACATAACGGCGGACATGATAGAGTCCTATGAGTTTCCTGAATTGGCTGATAAATACGAGGTTCTTGCTGTCCCAAAGATAGTCATAAATGATGTGATTAAGCTTGAAGGAGCGTTTCCAGAAATATATTTTGCTCAAAAGATCTTAGAAGCTCTTGGAGGGTAAGCATGGAGAGAGAGGGACCATATGATGTAGTGATAATAGGGGCTGGAATAGCAGGCTTAACCTCAGCTCTTTATTCCTCTAGGCAAAGAATGAAGACTTTAGTTATAAGCAGGGATTTGGGAGGTCAATTATTAATTACGCCTGAAATTCAAAACTACCCTGGCTTTCTCTCAATAAGCGGATATGAC
>CAYLIY010000022.1:0-413 GCA_964384015.1 uncultured Nitrososphaeria archaeon
TTGGGTTTGTGCCAATGGCTTGCTTAATGCTTATCCTATGGCAATCAACCGGGGGTGCAAGCTCAGCTCCGTTAGATGACTATTCCCCGGTCTCAAATTCAAGAAAGGTTCTATTCGTTTTATCATTAATAATAGCTATTCTCTGCATGCCCCTTCCTCTGTAACTCTCAATTAAGCACACTGACCGGTAATTAGCTAATGATTGTTAACCGACAGAACTATAATGCCTTGACTTAGATCTTAGGCTCCAAAGGGAAAAATACGGTTTTTAAGGGAGTTATTCTTAATGTCTGATCTGTTTGGATTTATATCCGCTCAACATAATGCTAATATTGACGCTGGCTGCGCGATGTATATAGCTATTCCCACACGAAACACGAGCAAATTAGAGCTCAAGAAGTTATTGATGATTG
>CAYLIY010000022.1:423-10746 GCA_964384015.1 uncultured Nitrososphaeria archaeon
CAAAATGGCCTTTATTTAAGGCTCTTAAGTTGAACAGAAATTCTGAAGAATCGCTTAAGAATCTTCACGTGATAATCTTCAAGAAATCCCGAAAATTGGTGAAACCCGAATTAATTGCCGGTGAACCCAGCTTGGGAAGCTTGACTCTAGTGACTTATAGGCTCAAAGAGGCATCTAGTAGAGATAAGAAGATCATAAGTAGGATGTTAGAGAAATCCCTGGCTTTTAAAGTTAGAAAACAGGTTTATTTATTTCCATTTGTTAAAAGGAGAACTTATGAGAAATATTATGGAAAAATATTCGGTCCTGAGGACCTATGCAGGAAGATAGATGAGTTAAACGGGGAAGCCTATATAGAATATAACCTGATCCTGATTCATCCAAGGAGGGAATCCGCTCTTCTGATAAATCAGATAAGAAACAGGGTTTTGGGCCAACTGAACATGGTAATAGCAGATTCTAAAGTCTTAATGAGGGAAATGAAAACAAGCTTTGATGATGAGAGAATATCTAAGAGGATAAGTGAACTAAAAAGGAGGCTTGAAGTCGCGATAAACTTAGAGGAGCTCTTAAGGAGAATATATAGGATAAGCTGTAGAAAGGAAGTTGAAACAGCCTATAAAATCTTTTGCTGTTGTAGGAGTAGGTATAAAAAAATCAAAAACGAAGGAGCTTATCAATAAATCTCCTCTTCAAACTCCTCTCCAAATTCCTCTTCCTCAAATTCCTCCTCTTCCTCTTCGAATTCTTCCTCCTCAAGTTCCTCTTCTTCCTCAAATTCCTCTTCCTCTTCCTCGAACTCTTCCTCTTCCCCCTCGAAATCGAATTCCTCCTCCATGCTATGACCCCCACTGAAATCGGCTTATTTTAACCTATTTAAGGATTTTTAAAGACTGATAATAAGTTTTAAATGCACAGGTAATCTAAATTAAAATGAGTTTTGGCCGTTTTTCTGAAGTTTATGGGGATATCTAAACAGAACATTAGAGAAAATTCCTTATCATTATTAAGATATCTATTTTCTTTCCTGTTGCTTTCATTTTATTCCGTCACCAAGAGATAAGAAACCGATCACTCGACTTGCTCCTGCTTATTTGGAGCTAAGACCTCTGGAGAGCTTATTTCTATTATCACTCCGTCACCTTCATTTTGTCAAACTAGGTAGTTATACTTAGAGCAATCATAAAGGTGTTTGAAAATTAGGTCAAAAAATGAAAGGTTTTTGGACATAGGAGATATGTGTTCTCACCTACCAGGAGAATATATGGGTTGGCTATAAAGGCTCTTTTAAAGCCAGAAGTCCTGCGCAGAATGACCGAAGTGGTGATTAAGAGGAACTTAAAGGTCATTTATGTCCAGTACTCCATGCCCAGGAGGAATGTTGACACCGTCCATATCTTGATTTTCCTGGATCTTACAAGCTCCGCAGCATCTATAGATGACATTGTTAACGATCTTAAGGCCTCAAACTTCGTTAAATCAGTTAAAGTGATAAAGCCTTTGTTTAAGGGCTCGCAGCTGATGATTTCTTCTTTCCTTTAAAGATGGACGACTTCAAATGCGTGATTTTCAGGGAGCCTGTTTATAGAGGGTTTTTAAAGGACCTAAGGAAAAGTTTGGTTCAGGAGGAGAGGTTTTTTGGTATTATATAGGTTTCATGAGTGGAATGGAGGCCTGTGAGAGTTATAAAAAGCTAGTCGGAACAGAAAAAGTAGAGGCCATAGAGATGGTCCACGACGCATTTTTAATGTGTGCTGGTTGGGCAAGGCGTGAGGTGATAGCTATAGATAAGGTCAGAAAAACCGTTAGATTTAGGCTTTACGATAATTTCGAGTGTGAGTTGGGTAGGGGGAGCAACAGATGCTATAGCCAACTACTATAGGAGCTATTTGGCGTTGAAATGGCTGTTCGGGAGACGAAATGCGTAGCCAAAGGAGATCCATACTGTGAGTTCGTGGCCGAGCCTGTTTAACCACGGTATTAATTATCTCGCTTATTCGTTATGAGCTGTCTAAGTCAGGCGGGAATTTGTGGGGAAGGTTAATAACCCCCTTGAACATCTATATTTTGGCGCTCTAGCCCTTACCTCTGCTAGTTGCCGGGGTGGCCGAGTAGCTAGGCGGCGGGCTGCAGAAGACGCCGAAACCCGCTTTACAGGGGTGCAAATCCCCTCCCCGGCTCTAATTCCTCACTCTCATTCTGTAACTGCTTTATATAAGATCTAATCGATCATTAGGTTCCGTTAGATTTCATCCTTGTTTTAACAAACCCATAAATACTTTCTTTCCCAATTGGACCGGCGTGATCTATAGGTTAATCCGTTGCTTATCCATACGGTAAGCGGTCATGTGAGAATGTCCTCTTCTTAACTAATTCATCTTTAGATCAAACCGGTCTGCTTCATGAGTTATCTTTAGTCATAAATTCTTAAAAATCGTCAAAAAACCTGGAGATAGGAGCATCTCTAAGCCTTTTAAGCGATTTTTCAACGCATTAACCTTAAATATGAACGCAAATGAACTATTTCCGGAGCGTGATTTTTGAGCGAGATAAGAGATGTGGAGAAACTCTCATACTACACTACCAGCATTGGGCTCATTTACACAGTAATTGGATTGTTAAGCGGCTTCGGCTTGGTTTATATTCTAATGAGTGGAGGGCAGTATACCGAAAATGATCGTTTTAGCATACAACTACTTTTCTGCATGAACATCCTTATTTTAATTAGACCTCTCGATGAAAGGCTGGGCAAGAGAAATTAGAGACAAAAAGGTCGTTGTGAAACCCAGTCAATTAAGAAGTGCGAAAATATCGGGTTGTTCTATTGATGTTAGGTGCTATTGTAGCTTTCGTTTCCTATTTGGCGCAAATGCCCTCATCAGAGTTAATTGGAGACATTTTGTACTCCATTGATTTTCTCATGGTTGTTATAGGTTGGATCATCGGTGGAAGAGAGGTTAAGTAGTTTTCCCAATTTTTTTCTATCTTAAAACTGTTATGTGGAGTGCAGGTGCGAGTCTACAAGCGATTAAGATAAAAGCCCCTACAAACGTTTAAACAAGGATGTGGCCCCTCAGGAGGCCATATGACAAAGAAGCCGAAATCATCAACACATATGATTTCGCCATCTCTGGCTTATATTTTAGGAGACCTCGATCCATATAGTGAAGGAAGGGCTATCCGGTCCGAGTATTACTTCTATAGGGCTTTCAGTTAGGTTTTCATATACGTTGCTATTGCCCCTTCTAAAGGAGACCATCAGAAAGTACTCGCCGAAGTCTGGAACAGGAATGACAGAGATTCCCCCGAAGCCGGGAATATTTGAAGTATATATAGTGTTTGAGTAGTTATTCTCATTCCAAATATCGATCTTATACATCCATACCTCGTTTCCTGGAGGTCTTTCATCATGGATCACTACGGTTATGGCATTGGGATACCAGCTAATGTTTCCACTGCTATTATCCTCACCTCTTCCCCCGCCTCCCATCCCTGACCCGTAATAGGCAAACCACAGCCCACTGATAGGCTCAGGCTCAACCACAAACACGTTTCCCCTTCCGCTCACAAGCTTTATTAAAACTTCGCTGGGGCTAACGGATAAGGTGAGGCTAAATGTCGTTATCTCCCCCGGGGGTATTGTTATGTTAACATCCATGGGCTGGGGCTCTATCGGAACGTTGTTACTCTCATTGATTATCCATAAATGCAGGATGTTCACGACCATAGGAGATAAGTTCGTTATGTTTAGGAAAATCTCATTGCCCAAGTAAGTACATGAAACCTCGACCTCCCTTAACTCCCAAATTACCTCTTGATCAAAATTGATAACGTCCGTTGTAGCCTCGTGATATAAAGCATTTGCTATGGAGAATAAGGAAAATAATTGGAAGATAACCGTGAATAGGATAGATAGCATTATTATTCCGCCTATTATTGTTGATAACCCTCTTTTTGATTTAAACAGAGGCAACATCAAAGTTTCCCCTCTCGCTCATCACTTTAACGATATAGGGTCCATCATCTAGCGGCTTAGTAACGCTAAAGAGACAGGACTCTCCGGGATCTAACTCCGCATCTATTACGCCACCTGCTGGAAGCTGGGAATTCACGTAAATTCTTATGAGCTTGGTGCTCATTTTTCCAAAATTCGTCACGTACAGGTATATCCTATCTGACTCGACCCATGCGTGCTCTATTATGAACCACTCACAAAACTTCTCCACATCTCTCCTTGTCTCGCTTAATACCCTTGAACTGGCCATTTGAGACATGCTTAAGGCATAATACCAACAAAAAAGCCCTATAATTAAGGTAACAAAGACTAATATGACCGAAGATATGACAGAACTCGCCCCTTTTCTTGTCATTCTCAACTCAAAGATTCTGAAGGTCGTTATATAAGCATTGTGAACTATATTTTCATATTTTTTTAACTAAAAAAGAAATAACCGAGTAGCGTTGAGTCGATGTAAAAGCCAGCGTGGGTTTTATGTGGGCATCTTACATTACCCCGCTGGTATGTTCAAATGAGCAGAGTTTGTGGGATACAGTTATCTCTCGGCCACGAACTCACAGTATGGATCTCCTTTGGCTATGCATCTCGTCTCCTCAACACTAACCCTAACCCTGTAAAGCTCATCAAAAATCCCAACGAAAAATCCCCTCATCCACTGGCTGTTCGGCTTGTTTAGCTTTCCCTCAACTATTTTACACTCAAACAAATCGTAAAATCGGCCAATTCCTCCTTTCTCTCCAAGCTTCACGAGCTCATAATCCGTATACCAGCCAAAGCTTCTCCCTAACATTAGGAGGAACTCAATAAGTTCTCTATTTGGAGCCCTAATTATCCTTCTGAATTGTCTGATTGAATCTATTCCGGCATTATGGCCTAAAGCATATAGCACGCTGGCCCCAGCAGATCCCCATCTTTTTTTCAACATGTTCATGAATCCAGCTATATGCTCAAGCCTGAAGATCACCAACCTGTGCGAGCCCGCGAAGGGAACAGATGGAGCGCTGAATACCTTAAAATTCTCGCATATCATTCCATGATATGCTTCCCTAACGCCCTCTTCAGTTCTTAATACGTCAAATAGTTCCTCAAGTGGGACCTTCATACCAGTTATATCTAAGAATCCCTCAATGAGCATTCCATCTTTAGCTAGGTCGATAGTCCCAGTAATCACACTTGATCCAAAAGATGATAATATTTCCATTATTTTACCCGCTATCTCCAACTTAGGTTCTGTGATAACGGAGAAATCGACAATTTTCCTGCCAGGAAGAATAACAAAGGAAGGGATTTGCCTTCTTTTAACTTGCATCCTAACACCTTTAGGCACTTTAAACACTTTATGTATGAGTCTTGGATATTATATAAAAATAATAATTCAAAAAGATCTTCTGCTTAGGATTCGAGCAGAGAATAAAATAATGCTGATCATCAAAGTTGATAATGCCAACATGATCACGGCAAGCCTGTCATATTCCTTAGGGACAGGCGCTAAGGTCCTCACGCCGGTTGTGATCTTTTCTGAAACAACTTCTTTCAGCTCAACGCACTCGTACCATGTTAAATTGTAGTCATAAAGTTCCTTTGCCCACTCTCTTGACTCACTTACATAATCTGAGTTCACGATGTTTAAGCCTACGATCACCGGTCTCATCATGAAAGCAGAGCTTAAAATGTGATCTAAAGGATCCTCGCTCCTAATGTAGCCCTCAACTATTTTTGCTCCCTTAAAGAAGGTTGGATCTACCGGAATCCATCCCCAAGGGGGAATATAAACTAGGGCCCAAGCATGAGCCCCAACATTACGTAAGGTTACTCTATATCTGCCGGAGAATTGGCCTGAAAACGATCTATCAGGCTCAAAGATGTAGCCAACTTGGGTAATTGCAGGTATTCCCGCTATCCTACATAGGGTTACCAGTAAATTTGATTGATCATCGCAATCCCCAATCATGGCCTCTAAAGTTTCATTTGGATAAGACGGAAGTCTTAGTTCACCGCTAACCTCAAATGGGTATTTTATATGGTATTCGGTCCAGTTGAGGAATTTTAGCACTATCTCTAAAACGTTTGTCGTATTTCCCTTAAGGTTAAGAGCTATTTCCCTTAATTTCTCGTTATTTACCTGAAATAAACCAGTTTTTCTTGTGTATTTCTCTCTTAAGGGGGATGGTATATCCTCTAACTCTAATGAGTTATTAACTGATAGAACTGGACCATGTAGGGCTCTCCTGAAAATTCTGATCCTAGTCTCTACCCTTAAGCTGATATTCTCTCCAGGTCCGAGATAAAGCCTCGATATATCTATCTCAACATATGGGTTTTCGTCCTCATCGATCTTGACTTCTCCCCATTTCACCTCATCCCCATCAACAAGAACTCTTCTTAAGGATGATATTTGGGACGTTGAATTGGGACACAGGGACAGGTTTATGAGTTTTCTAAGAGGGTAATGCTTATCTCCATCATTTTCAATAAAGACCTCCTCGATTAGTTCAAGATCTATGCTCTGATCATATGGAGCAGGCGTCGATATAATGGCTAGATGGGCCCCGATAATGATTAAAATAATCGCTAAAGGGAGTCTTCTGATCAATCGGCTTTACCCCTATTGTTATAGGCCTCCTTAGCCAGCTTAATGATAAAATACAGAGCTACTAGGTAGCCAAATGCTGGGATGAATCTATTACCAAACAAGAAGAACTCGTGCTTGGATGAGAGAATGATCGAGGTCTCCGTAACAAAGTTAAATATCCAGTGAGAAAGGGCGCAAGCTGGAAATCCATGATAGATATACAAATATCCGAGCAATACGCTAGAGATAGCTGCAAGCGATATCTTGCCAACTTCCCATCCGGCTCCTGAGAGATAGTGAAGAATGCCGAAGGCTATTGAGGTCAGTAGTATCAGCGTCCAAGAAACAAGAAGAAATAGCTTCTTTCGCTCCTCATTCATTTCCTTAGTCAGCTCAAGTGGGTAAAAAAGGCCCTTAAGAGCGCGTATAGAGCTGTAATTCAGGTTCTCGCTAAACGCGTAGAAGATAAAGCAGGGAAATCCCAATATCGTTAATCTAAAACCTATCTCCTCATTTAAAGCGGAATAAAATATTAAGATGTACCTCCAAGCAGGACTTTCCATTTTTATGGTCCCGGTCGGAATACCAGCTGATTCCTGGACGGTTGAGAGAAGCCCGACCAAAAAAATCGTGAGACAGGTTAATGCTACGGTTGACATGAACGAGTTTCTAAAGAACTCCCTTGCTTCGCCCCGCATAGCTGACTTAACCAGATAACCTATTTCAATTCCATCAAACAGGGTTTTCACTAGGATTATCGAGTAAATAAGTATTAACATGAGCAATATAAGCTCGGCTGAGACCCTTACGGGAATCAACACGCTGATCGCGAAGAAGTAAACCGGGATTCTTGTTGTTCCCATAGCCCCGCTTTGCCACTCTTTTGCTATTGAGAAGGCATAAGGAGCGAGGATTAAGAGGGCTATAAAATAGATAGCCGTGCTTAAACCTATCAGGGTTAAAATAGTTAGATAAGCTCCTTCAAGTCTATCCATGAATGAGCTCTTCACGTTGCTCAATGATATTCCACTACTCTGTGGTATTAAAATGATCAGGATAAAAGTGTTGGCCTACACGCCTAATCCCGAAAGGATGATAGCTCTTGCAGCTAGACAGACAAGGCTTAAAAAAGACGTGTCAATGAATGACATAGATGATCAAAGAACGGCCATGTTGATTAGGAAGTTATTAAGTTTAAAACATCTTTCACCCTTTGAACATGCATCCTTCACTTTTTTAATATCGGGGATATCTAGGGTATGCACGCATCAGCTGGTTCGTCATAGATTGGCATCTTATAGCCAGCAAAGCCAGAGAATGGTGAAAATTGATAAAGAATCGTTCATAATCCCTCCATCAATTAGAGAAAATAAAAAAGCCCTTGAGGTCTTTCAAAAAGTCGTTGATGAAGCTGTGAAGGGATATGATGAGCTCATATCCTTAGGAATACCACTAGAGGACGCAAGATATGTGATCCCTCAGGCATCAGAGACGAAGATAGTGGTGACCATGAATGCTAGGGAGCTCCTTCATTTCTTTGGACTAAGGCTGTGTAAGAAAGCGCAATGGGAGATCAGAAAAGTTGCTAAGCTGATGTTAGATGAGGTCAAAGAAATAGCTCCCAATATCTTTGAAAAGGCGGGGCCTAGGTGTTGGGATTATGGCTATTGTCCAGAAGGAGATGATGAGTGCTTTAAAGAGATGATCAAACTTAAGCCCCCTTAACTTGCTCGTCTAGCTCTACCTCGAGATACACAGGGCCTTTGTACCCACATTTATCGCAGCGATAAATTTTGGGGGTAAGCCATCCACTAAACTTTGATATTGGGCTTAGACCTGGGGAGTTACATACCGGACATAGAATAAGAGTTCTTTTTTTCTTCTTATCTAAACTAAGTATTTTCCTTATCCTCTCGATTATCCTCATCGCTATGCCCTGCTCAGGTGATTTCTATCTGCTCCAAGTTAAACCCAAGCTTTTTTAATAGTTGAGGCAACTTATCTCTATGATCTCCCTGAAGAATTATTTTCCCGTTCTTTGTGGTTCCTCCGCAGGCGCACCAACTCTTAAGCTTTTTAGTCATCTCACTTAGCTCTTTTTTACTTCCGTTTATTCCCTCTATCACCGTTGTCGGTTTATCGTATTTCCTTATCTCAAGTCTTATCTTTATACGCTCAGTTTCACGTTTTATCGTTTCGCAAACGCAAAGCTCCTTTGGTAGGCCACATACTGGGCAAATCTCTTCCATTACTTAGCTGGATCACCTCTACAGCGGTCTTTGAGCACAGTATAAACATTATTACGAGCGCTATTAAAGTTTTCCACAATTTTCATCTAAAACAAGTGGCTGGCCTAGATTGAAGGATAACCAGCTAACTCCTTAAGCTAACGGCCATTTAACTCTTCTCAACAAAGGCATCAACGCATACCTGAAGAACCCTAGTTTTGACCTCTCTTACTCTATTTGCCTTAAATTCAGCTTTTTTTACGCCAAGTTTGAGGATTTTACTCCTAACCAGCTCAATAGCCTCACTTAGCGCCTCCTTCTCTCCTAACCTATAAGGGACGTGGAGGTAAACATGTATGAAGCCCCTATCCTTAAGTCCGCTTAAAGCGGCATCTACGCCTTCAAGCGCCCTTTCAGGCAACGGCATCAATACTCTGTCGGCCACTCCGATAAGTTCCTCCTTTAGTATTTTAAAGGAGTCGCCCTGGATAACCTTAACCCTGTCTTGCACCTTATTTAACCTGCAGTTTTCTATGTGAAGCCTCACTGCCTCAGGATTTATATCGATGCTATAAACGATGGTTTTAGGTTTTTTCTTTGCGATTATTATAGAGTACGGTCCAACCCCCGCGAACATGTTTATCACGGTCTCCCCATCCTCGACAAGGTTCGCTATTCTAATTCTCTCATTTGATAACCTGGGCGAGAAGTAAACCTTCTCCACATCCACCATAAATCTACATCCATGCTCAACGTAAATAGTAGTTGATCTTCTCTCACCTGCAAGCCATTCAAGTCTCCTTAACCTGTAAATCCCTGAAACCTCTGAGGCCTGTCTAAAAACTACCTTTATGTACTTCAATTCATCGATTATTGCTTTTCCAATTTCAAACTTCAAATCAATAAGCTCCTCTGGGACTTTTATTATCGCTATATCCCCTATAACGTCCATGCTCTTCACAAGCTTCCTTTCATCTATCCCTAGTCTCTCAGCTATCCTATCCATTAACCTCTTCTTCAATTCTCAATAGTAATATCGGTGATCGATTTAAGATGAGATATCCTGCAAAGTTAGCGGGAAAGCCAAATAGCGTTGATTTAACTTTGTCGTATGATCCCCCGACAAATCGGTAAAAACAAAGATATTGATGGACGATGTAACAAATGTTAGGGGGTTTAATTGAAAAGAAAGTTCTGGCTTATCGACGTTTCGGCCGAAAACGTTGGCGGTTCGGATGAGATTTGGATTTGGGGACTAACTAAGGAGGGAAAAAGGTGCGTTTTAAGGGAAAAAAGACAGAAACAAAGGTTTTACTTAGCATTTGATGAGAAAGAAGAGGCAAAAAAGGCTCTAAGGGCGATAAAGGGAATTCCTGGAGTGATCAGCTGTAAGCTAGTTGATAAAAGAAGCTTCGGAGTTGACAAGAAGGCTGTTGAGATAATCTGTAACACATCGGACATGGATGCTGTGGTGAAAGGAGTTAAAAAGGTTAAAGGCAGGGGAG
>CAYLIY010000023.1:0-268 GCA_964384015.1 uncultured Nitrososphaeria archaeon
TTTATGAAATGGTGCCTGCCTTAGCCTTCATTTTGTTAAGCCCAGGGATTAGCCCATCAAGCATGGAAAATCTAGCGAAGGTTTTTCCTTTACTGACATATTTGGGCTTGGTCTGTAGCGTAATGGCATTTGTCTTTCAAGTCTACGGACAGAGGTGGCTAAGGCCGTATGAAGCCGCTTTGATATTTTTACTGGAACCCGTTTTCGCTACATTTTTCTCAGCTGGGTTTTTAGGCGAAAAGTTGGCTATTATGGAAGTATTTGGAGC
>CAYLIY010000023.1:278-10585 GCA_964384015.1 uncultured Nitrososphaeria archaeon
ATTTTGATAATTATCGGAATGATCATAACGATAATTCCTAGAAAAGCTGAGAAAGCTCGTAAGCTGGATGCGATCTAACTCGCGGATTTCAATCCGAACCTAATGAAAAAAGCAGAGGGTAAATCACTTAACTTTCACTTCTTCTTTCCATATAAGGATAGGTTATGAACTCAACTTTAGGCCTCTGTCGCATAAGCTGCAGATAAATGCTAATTACTGTGTAGATCTCGCGAGGGACATTTGTCAATACAGAAAGTCCTCTTTTCAGCTCTCTCACAAGTATCAAGTAATCATATATTCACTTCAAGCCAGCGGGCACCTTAACTATTTTTATGCTTTCCCTCGCCGATCTTATCTTTAACAACTATAAGTGAAACCTTTTATCTAATTTGCTGTCTTTTCCGAAAATACACGCGATAATCAGAATCTCATTGAAGACTTTCTCAACTCTTCCTTCTCAAGTCTCACTATAGACGCGACTGACAAGGTTTCTCCCTCAGAATGGTGATCTAAGGGTCAATAGGACCTAAAACAGCATGTTTATCCATCATCTCATCGACAGCTAAAAAATCTCTAATATAACTATTGATTCATGGTAAA
Source organism: uncultured Nitrososphaeria archaeon (assembly GCA_964384015.1). Classification (GTDB taxonomy): domain Archaea; phylum Thermoproteota; class Nitrososphaeria; order Geothermarchaeales; family CAYLIY01; genus CAYLIY01. The sequence goes on from CAYLIY010000023.1 coordinate 879, forward strand.
ATGAGGGATTATCGTTCTTATCGCTCTTAAAACTTGCTCTGAGTCATCTATGTCTATGAATTAAAGATACAGAATTCCGAGCAAGTCTGTCCCTCCCATCTGCGAATGAGAATTATAATCTTTAGCCCTTTTCTCTATTCCTTATCACTTTGCACAAGTGCTCTTAAGCGTCTCTATCGAAGCTGCGGTTAGGGGGTCATGAGCAGAGAAGGGGAAGAGTATTCGAAAATGTCGATATTGCTCGGCCTCTCGCCTCATAGCTCCAGTATAGTAGAAATAGTTAACGATAACCTAATATGGCCTTTTAGCTTATTTACGCCTATTTATAAACTCAGATACTTATAGATCACATTTATTTTTACTCGTTAGCTTCCTTAGGCTCTTCCTTTATTCTCTTTTTCTTTGTTATTATCTCCTTGACGATTATAGAACTTGGCACAAGAACGATATCCTCTCCGGTGTCTATGATCGTATGCATTATCCCTATATCCTGAACAACTCCTTTTATCCCCTTAACCGCTATCCTATCCCCAATGGCGAAGGGTCGTGAGACTGCCAGAAATATCCCAGCTATGGCATTTCCAAGGACCGCTTGAAACGCGAAGCCAACAACAAGGCCAGCGAAGCTTCCGACAGTTAAAGCCGCTGAGGGGTTCGTATTAAAAACAGAGGTTAATGAGGCTATTATAACAGCATATCCCGATATTCTGGTGACTATCCTTATAACAGCAGCAACTCCTCTCCCAACAGCTACCTTAAATCTCTTATACATCCCCCATGCTAAGTTTTCGACAATTAAATAGCCAAATGCTAGAACCTCGATCGCTATTAAATAGGCTTTATACTCTATTATGGCCTTAACGTAATTTTCCACGAGGTATTCAGTTAAGACTATCGATGCCGCTAGGGCAATTCCATATAGAAGCGCTTTAACAAAGTTTCTGAATCCCGCTGTAGAAAACATAGCCTCCTTAATGTTCTTGATCTCTGCCTCCAAGCTCCCATCCCCACTAGCTAACTGGTTAATCGACTTAAAACCATATCTTCACAAAGACCTGTCTAACGAGGTCAACCGAACTCACTTATGAAAAAATCGACCGGCCAGATTTCCTTGATCTTCATGATTAAAATCTGTTTACGCATCTATTATCAACCTAATTAAGCTCTAGCACGAGCATTCAATTAGAAATGGAAAGGATCATAACTTACAGGCCGATAGGAATAATTCATTCACCATTTAAGAAACCCATAGGTGTTCCGATTCAATCTAAAGCAGCTAAGGGAATTAAAGGCACTATAGAAATTTTTAAGGAATTCTCAACAGGGTTATAAGGATATAGAGGGATTTTCTCACATATTCATCATCTATCATTTTCATTTAGCGAAGAAATCATCACTTTTAGTTAAGCCATATATGGATGATAGCCTTAGAGGAGTTTTTGCTACAAGAGCTCCCGCCAGATCAAATCCCATTGGGATATCAGTTGTTAGGCTTTTGAAGGTTGAGGGAAGGTTTTTGTATGTGGAAGGAATAGACATGGTAGATGGGACTCCGGTCTTGGACATAAAGCCCTATATTCCTGAGTTCGACTGCTTCAAGGCTAAAAGGATAGGATGGCTTAAGAAACTCATTCATAAATTACAAGAAACCAGGGATAATGGTAGGTTCACCACAGGATCAGGCTTAACTTATCCTGAGCAAGCGTATTAATGGAATTATTAACCTAATAGTTGGTGCCTTAGCGTGAGGAAAATCATCTTTTGGTCTCTTTCAATAGTTATCTTAGTAGCAATCGTGTTTTTATGCCTATATGGACTTAAACCTCAGATAGAGCTCCCAATAGCCCCCGAAAGTACCATAGAAATAATGCTCATGAAAGAATTCACGAAGATAAGAGAGGATATCAATATAGAGGTTGAGGGAGTCAAGTTTCGTTATGAGAACAAATCCCTTTGGAAGAAAGAGGACTTTCTGGAGATGCTTCTGCTTAAATTTAGTCTGAATCCCGTTAATAGAGCTATTTTGTAGGAAGCTAGAGAGATATGGACTGAGGGCAGAGGAATGCGTGGTTGAATTTGATGATCAAGAGCTAGCAACCCATATTAAGTGCTATGTTCACGGGGCTATAGTTAAGAGGGGGAACGTTTACACAGCCGATCTGAAATGGCTTTTAGAGGATCTGCTAATAGATTTAAACGATTTTGATCAAGTTGAAAACGTCTTCATATATAAAGGCGTATTAGATGGAACACCTACAACCATAAAACTCATTTTCCCAGTTTTCCGCTCATCAAACACGATAAATACGCCGTTCAATGGTGGTCAAGGTAACTCTATCCTTCACGTATTGTGCCTCCTTAAAGATGTTCAAATGAGAAGGCATTTAAGCTGTAAGAGACTAGACAATCATTTGTTTAAAGATAAGATCACTCGTTATTTCGAAGATCCAGGCCCTCAAAATACTGATGTCCTCATTGATGCTGTTAAAAGGAGGTTTAGGTTCTATAGCCATCTCAATGGCCCCCTCGAAGCCTATAATGGGCTTAGACAAGGCTTTAACCCAAGCGCTAAGAACAAATCTACAAAGCTATAAGCATCGTAAAAGCCAGGGAGGATACCAACTTTCCTTTTTACATCGAATCCCCCTAATATAACGTCGTAATAGGCCAAATTAACTTAATTCGTCAATTGTTATTTCCAGTTCTGATGATACCGGTGAACGTTCCCGTCTCCTTAACGTACCATCTGTAACGGCACCCTGCAGGATCGGGATCTCTTATCACGGTATTTGTAACCGACGATCTAAACTGGCCAGTAATTCTGTTTCCGCTTATTCTTCCGGTGAAGTAATAGGTAACTGGCAGGATTGATGCATGCTTCTCATCCCAAACGAAGCTATGGCCAGCGGGGTCGTACACTGTGAAGCTTATAGACTTCCCTTTTATCTCAAAGCTTGTCAGTTTCGGCATTTCGCCTAAGAAAGGAAGGCACCCCTCAGTTTCAATCGATTCCCCAATTACTGAGCATGATGATATCTTACCCGAAATTTTCCCGCCAGATTGAGTTATCGCTATGCTTATCCTCTGAGTCCATTCGATGAGCACATCTCCAGGAACTTCCTCCCCTGTATCTAACACGTAAAGATGATTTTCGCTTTTATGTTTAACAATTAGCTCTAATGATGCTCCAGGAGCGAATTGAATTCCTTCTAAGCTCCCATTTCCACGATAACTGTAAATGGTAACGATATCTCCTTCAGAATCTGGATAGACATCAATATATCCCTCCTTTTTAATGGTATAGTAAGTAATTCTCTCTATTTCTCCATCCTCATTAAGATAGCCAATTGCCAGCTTTTCCTTAAGTCCATCATCCCAGCACTCAAATTTCCTTATTCTCCCACTTTCATCAACGCAAACAATTGTGTCTGGGGAGTTGTCCTGGTTAGTATCGAAGAGATTAGCATAAACCCAATCCCAGTTAACGAGATCTGGATCTGCATTACGATATAGCCACCTTCTGAACGATATTTCATATCCACTTGGCTCCATATGCTTTTTACTCATCGCTAGGATTTTGTTCACTCTATCCAGGTATATATCATAAGGAAGCGGACCCATATCCGAGGCTAGATCAATAACCCACCATTTCCCGCCAATTTTAACCTTTGTAAACGCATGTCCTGATATCCTCTTAAATTCCCGATTGTAAATGTTCGCATAAACTATCCGAACATCTTCGCTAGTGAACCCATAATATTCCAAGGCCGTTGCCACAAAGATAGCAAGGTCCTCACAATCTCCCCCTCCTCTCTTAAGTGTTTGATCAGCTGTTTGAGCGTAATCTCCGATTTCCTCCTTATATGTTAACTTCTCGCGAGCCCAGCTCCATAGATCAGCCAGCTCAGTCGGGTCTTCTTTGTCTTTTATGAACTTCTTCTCCTCAAGGATTTTCCATAACTCGCTTCCCTTCTTGACCTCATATTTCACCTCCTTCTTAGGAATGATTCCCAGAATTTCCTTGATCGCATATATTGGTTTTATCCCAAAGATAGCAATCTCCTCATCCCTCGTTGTTACGTTAATCCTAAACTCTTCAACTTCATTACCGAGTTCATTGAAGATCGGGATTAAAATGCTAACAAGCTTTGGGATATTTGCTCTTAAGCTTATCTTGGTAATGTTCGTTGTTATAATCGTCCCATTTTCATCCCTAACGTCAATTATAACTGTATCGTTCACATTCTCACTTGCTGTTATCGAGAAGATGCAGAGGAAGGACAAAAACTCAGTTGCCTTTGTTCTCTCAAATCTTATCGTCTTATTAGGGTCGTCCCTTACAACTTGCGTTGTGACGTAAATAGCTCTATCCCTAACTTTATCGAATCTGTCGAGAATCTCCTTATGAACTGGACACAGGGCTGAATAAAGAGTTTCTTCCGCTGTCTTAAAAGAGATATAATAACAGTATCCGATGGACGCTATGAGAATGGTAACTATTAAGAAAGCCGTTAAACTCGTCCTCTCTCCTCTTTTACTCTCTGCAGAATCAGGGATAGGTCTCCCCTGCGGAATTCTTAGTCTCATCAGCTTACTCTGTTTTAGACGGAAAAAGCCTAGATAACGGTTAAATTTAGCTTCACGTTCTGAATAACACAGCATCATTAAGGCCCTTTAAGTAACGCGCCTTAAGAGAAGGAGGACGAAAGTGGATAAAAATGTTATGGAAAAGTCCAAAAGTTGAACCTCTATAGCTCAAATTCCACAATTAGTCGTGAATTTTATTGCGTCTAACCTATTAAGCATGAATATCAACTAAAACTTAAAATTGTTCTTTGAGACCGGCTTTTAATCCATCAGCAAGCCCATAAAGAGAGTCGATAAAGCCTAAAGCAAAAGCTTTTAAGTTGAAAGGCAAAAATACGACTGTGAACCTCGGGATGTTATCTCAATTTTCGTCTTACTTTCTTTTAGTCGGCCTCGCTTTATTAGTTCTTTGCCCAGTGATTCTGACTTTTAAGAAGCATAGAAGGCTCATAGGACTGGGGATTTTGGGTTTTCTCACTTTAGCGACATTGGTTCTTTTAAGCAGTAACGTACCCTACATAATGGGAGAGGCCACGGAAAGTCAATCTGGCTCGAGTGTTGTGGTCTTTCACAGCGTGATGGCCTTTACTCTCCTCCCAATAATTGGAGTAATCCTAGGAATAGTGTTTTCCCCTCACCTCTTAGCCCTCTGCGCATCTTTCACTGGAGCCTTTTTAGTAGGTTTAGCATTTGGTTACGACGTTGTCAACTCATTTGGAGCAGGTCTTTTCATTGGAGTTTCTTGGTTTGGCGTGAGTTATTTGACCGTTAAAATCCTCTTGAGAAGGAAGACTACACCCGAAGCTAAACTTAAGCTGACAAGGACGCCGATAATCCGGACATCATTTCAACCTCAACAATCATCGATTAATAGATGCCCTTATTGTGGGGCTGAAATCAGGCCTGATGACGTCTTCTGCTCCAAATGCGGGAGACAGATAAGGATATCGGCCCCTGCAAAAGTTAAGCTTCCGATAGATCTATCAGGAAAAATAAGCTTTTGGAAGTGTAGGAAGAAAAAGGGAGTTTTCAGCATAATTTGCCCCTACTGTAAGGAGGTAAACCATGTTAGATCATCAGCGTTCATTGGGGATCTGGCGGAGAGATCAAGGGTGGGGATGATTGATTCAGGTGAGTGCATCACAGTGTTTAAGGGAAAAACGGGCTTTATAACATGGCTTGTTCCAGCCCTTATATCAGCTACGCTAGCCACGATAATAATGGGCGGTACAATTGGAGGATTTACTTGGGCTCTTGTAGTCACCTTAATATACGTCTTCATGAAGCCTGCAACAGATAAGTTGTTCTTCAGGTTTGCAGCTGATATTCCGGTATGGCTTCTTCCATGCATTAAGTGCGGTGAAAGTATAGTTCTGGCTTCTGATGGATCGGATGTCTTTGTGTTACAGCAGACAAAGGCTAAAAAATAGCCTATAGCGAACATCGAACTAGATTAATTTAAGTTTTAAGTAGAATAGTGCTTAAACTCAGTTAAACCACGACTTCAACCTTTTTAAAGTCTTTGGAGTTAAAGTATGCTCAAATGTTCGTTAGGTTCTTAGAGAATAAGGGAATTGCTATTTAATTTGTTCTTTTTCAACATACCAGAGCCTTATTTGATCTAACCAAACCCAATTCTTTGGAGCTAGTAAGAAATGGGAAGGCTTAAAAGTTTTATGATATGGCTCAAGCTCCCGGCCAGAAGAAGTCACCCCCACACAGCTGGTAAGCTCTGGCATCATGTTTACCAGTTTGCATCTAAAACCTAAACTAGGACTTTATCTGATTAAACTGGCAGGAAGCTTTTAATCCCTATTTTTGGCCATCCTTGGTACTTTCCTTAGCTCTTTAGCCTTTATCAGGTGGTACATGGCTTCAGAAAATCCTCCTCTTGATTTCTCAGATAGATAATAACGGGCAGCCCTTCTGTGCGCCTCTTCCTGGTTCTCAAGCATTGAGTAACTAAGATCTCTCATTAATCTTTCAATCGTGTAGTTCTCGTTTAGCCTTATGAGGACCATCTTCCTCTCGAGAGAGCAGAGAACAGCCTCCGATATCTCCTTCTGGGATACCTCAGCTATAGCCTCTCTTGGAACAGGAGTTCTGAAAACGGATATGAACTTAAGCACATTTAACTCCTCTTTGCTGAGCTTCCTGTAGACCTCCCTCATTAAGTAATCGGCAATTCCAGACCTTTTTATGTTCTCTGGAATGTTATTCGTCCCCCTCGCCTTGCAAGTTTTGAGGAACATCTTTATGGCTAAGGGATGGCCTGATAGCCTTTTCTGAACAAACTTCATTTCATCTTTACTTAAACTCACGCCCTTGCTTGCCACCAGCTCCTCAGTCTCTCTCAGGCTTAATCCTGACAACCTCATTTCTACAATGTTTTCATCAAGGGAAAAGAACTTTGGCCTAACCCTCGATAAGACCATGACTTTCGCTTTTCTAATCCTCTTCTGAAGATTCTCCAACAGGTGATTTATCTTCTCATCAGAGCATCTCTGATGATCATCGAAGACCATCACGTAATTCTCCCTATCAACCCCCTTAAGAAAAAGAGAGATTTTCACGTAGTCCTCCTTTCCGTTTGCTTTGAGGTAATCCATCAGCTCATGGTAGCGGAACTTGTTCATGAAGACTGCCAGCTTGTTCATCAGGAAGTTGAAGGTATCAAGCTCCTTGAGTGTGTGCCAGAACACTTTTTTACCCTTTGAGAGGTTTATGAACTTGAGAGCAAGGCTTGTTTTTCCCATTCCAGCCATTCCTTCTATCACAAAGAAGTTCTTTTTAGCCTTAAGCACATTTAATTCTCTTTCCCTGCCAACAAAGTCCACTAGTTTTGGTATCTTAAAGTCGTAGAAGTTTATCGCTATAATGTTCTTTCTTCCCCTTCTGAACTTGACATGGATTTCGCATCCTCTTATCTCAAAAATGATCTCCACCTTATCCACATTCAGGGAGTATTCTTTTACGTTTCTTCCCCTAATTCTTTTCCAAGAACTCCTCAAGATTTCCTCCCTTTCCATAGCCTTTAACCTTCTGGATATGTTTGTCTCATCCTTACCAAGCCTCTCAGCTATGCTCCTCGGGTTTAAAGGCTCTTCTGCCAAAAGGTTCAGGATCTTCATGTTTATCCTATTAGATATGAGCTGGAGAATTTTCTCTCTCAAAATACCTCCCGAAAAAAGTAGCCAGTACTCCTTTAAAGCTTTTTCGGATTTTTCCTCGCTTGAAAAAGATAATTTGCCATAATTTAGCCCAGATATTTGTGAAAAGATGTTTTTAACGATTAAAATCTAAGCTCTAGCTTAACTTCCTTTATACTCGTAAGTTATGTCCTTATTTGACATACCTAAGGCTTTTACTGGCTCGGCCCAATAGCATAGCAGGGGTGCGTAATTTGCCTAAGTTTTTGGTTGTTCATCCAATAGGGAAGAATCTAACCACAGAAGACATAGTGGAAAGTGCTGGGCCATCAGCTAAGGTCCTTAAGGAATCTTTAAACAAGGACGCCTACTGGTAAGGAGCTGGCACGTACCAGAGGAGGGAAAGCTTTATTGCGAGTGGGATGCCAAGAATGCAAGCTCAATAGGGAAACTATTCTCAAGAGTGGCCCCTGACTTCCCAATAGAGGGAATTTACGAGATAGGCCTTTTAATCTACTCAGAGGACTTTAGATAACCACGGAGACGTGGTAATCCTCCTTTTTTATTTCATCAAATTTAGCTGTTTTATAGCTAACTTGCCCGCCCCTGAACTTGAGCGACTCCGATCATAAAACTAGCTTAATGATTAGCCCTTAAATTCACGGTAAAGTCGGCCCTTTCAAATGTTCTCTGACTTATTGAAACAACTTAGCCCTAAAGTTAGTTAAGAAGCTCGGGGAAAGAAGAAAAGCTTAGAGATTAGAAATAAGGAATCTGAACGTTTATCTTATGTCCAGTAGATTTTAGGAGATACGTTGTTATGGTTAGATTTGAAAATCAGTTACAGCAAAGATTATGGCCTTAAGCTTGGATTAAGAGAAAAAGGGGCATCATTACCTTAATGAAGAGGGAAATACACTGATTGTCTACTAAACCGATTGGTCATTGCTTTGTTCACTCAGCTGGATCTGTTTCTTCAGTTATTCTGTCCTTCCAAGAAATAAGGAAACGAAGAGCCAGATAGACTGATCGATCACTATGTTTATACGAGCTGGAGGCGGGGTTTATTAACTTAAAAACATCTCTAAATTCCGTAGTCAGCACGAATCGATAATGCTTCATTATGATATGCTATATTCCTTAATGCTAGCAAATCGATTTCTTTACTTGATCTTTATTACATCAACTCCTATTGCTTTTGCTGTTTGAGCCTGTTAAAAATCGGTTGTAAGCAATTTTAACCCTAATTTCTTAGCTTGTGATATGTAAAGTCCATCGTACACCGTGATCTTATACTTTAGGGCTATAGCGAAGGCCTCATCCAAGTACTTCAATTCATCCTCAATCACGACGTTTTTGTTTAATATTTCTCTTAACGCTTGAAACATTCTTTGAACATCCTCAACTCTTAATCCCTCCCTCACACCACGTTTCCATACGGCATTAGCAACCTCTTTAGCGATATGATCTACTGAGATGGTTCCTCTTCTTAAGAACTCCACGAGCTCCTCCCAGCCCTCCTCCCTCAGCACAAATTTCGCTAGAGCTGAGGCATCAATTACTATCACGGTCCTCCCTCACATATTCCGCAGCTATTCCCTTTTTGGCCAGCTTTATACCCTCTAAAAGCTTTAAAGCTCTCTTTAGGGCCTCTTCTCTCTATCTCTTCGATCCTCTTAATAACATATTTTCGAAGTTCCTCGCTCCGGTTAATTTTCTCCTTAGCTTTTTCATCTTTTCCTTAATCTCTTTGGCGACCTTAAAACTAACCACTTCAGACATTTCATTATGTATTACCATTTTTGGTCTTGTTAAAAAGAATTACCAAAATAGTATACTAAGTCTTCGCTCTAAATTATAAGGCAGGCGAGCTAAGCTGTTTCTCAATAATTCGACCTAATTTCAATTATTTCTATGTCATATTGCTTATCAGCCTTAATTAAGATCTTTAGAACTCATGCTGAGGCCTCC
>CAYLIY010000024.1:0-919 GCA_964384015.1 uncultured Nitrososphaeria archaeon
ATTTATGGTATCTGGAGGTGTGGTAGCTGATTCTTGAGCTATTAACGTTTCCGGTTCTGCTAGATCTGATAGGGTCGGCAATCCTGTTTGAGCTTGCAGCTCTCCTGCTCTGGGCCTATAAGAGGGTTTACTTTTGGTTCTCATCTAAGTCCATCCCCCTTCTGAGCTATGTTATAGGCTTCCTCATATTTGGGATAGGGCATTTTCTTCACGCCATCCTCGTTTTGACGAGCCCTGGACAGCTGGCTGTTTGGGAGGCTTTTCTGAGAGTTGCTGAGATAGCTTCAGCAACTCTTTTCATCTATCCCTTCATGTTAAGGGGAAAAACCATATTAACGAGATTATCGATCGTCATCCCCTATATTCACTCAATTAACCTGGGGCTCGGGGTCGTGGCAAGCATGGCTTTTCTATATCTATCCACGATATTCTACAGAGTTTATTTGGAGAACAGAAACCTAAACACCATGCTTCTAAGCGTCTCATTCATGCTCCTTTTCCTATCTGAGGTGTTCATATCCTTGACCGTGTTCTTCCCGCTGATCTACGGAGGGTATATAGCCAGAGTTCTCTCGTTCGCGTTCCTTTTATACTTCGCGATAAGGCTCGGGAAATGAGCTCCAGAAGATCGAGGCTCTCCATATACATAGACATCCTGATGAGCATAAAGAAACAGGAGGAGATGGAGAACAAGGCTAAGATAACAAGGGTGATCTTCGACGCAAATCTGCCCTACATAAGGGTTAAGGAGAGGCTGGACGAGCTCCTTAAGCTTGGCTTCATAGAGCTTGTTGATGGAAGATATTACAAGTTGACGGAAAAGGGGAGAGTAGGACTTCTTGAACTAATTAAGGCTCAGAAGATAATAGAAAGCCTGGGCTTCAACATCTAGCTAGATGTTGAAGCCCAGGCTTTCTAT
>CAYLIY010000024.1:929-6369 GCA_964384015.1 uncultured Nitrososphaeria archaeon
CTTGAAGGGATTTGTCTCCACTTTAACCTCCTCCTTCTCCTCCCTCTTAATGGTCGGGGGCGAAATTCCAAGCTCTCTCATTAGCTCCATCGTCCTGTTCTCAATCATCGTCACATATCTCCCGGCCTTTTGGGATGGAGTTACGAGGACCTGTTCAGCCTTAGATCCCTCCCTGTAAACCGTTACTCCCTTAAGCCCAAGCTTATGAGCGAATAGATATGCCTTCCTCACGTCATCGGATGAAACCCAATGAGGCATGTTTATAGTTTTGCTGGTGGCAGCGCACACCCACTTGTTAAACTCAGCTTGAGCTCTTATGTGATCCCACCAGGGGATATCATAAGCAGTTAAGAACACCTTTTTTATGTCCTCAGGTATTTCATCAAGCTCCTGAACAGATCCCCCGTTATCAGCAACCTTCTTTATCAAATGCTCATTATAAAGACCTCTTTCCCTAAGCTGTCTTTCGAACTCTCTATCGATATAATAGAAGGTCCCTATCGTCACTCTCTTTTCATATATAAGGGCATATTGGGGCTCTATTCCGGAAGAGACATCAGCTATCATCGATATGGATCCAGTTGGGGCTATCGTGGTGACCTCGGCGTTCCTTATTCCATATCTCCCTATCTTCTCGACGAGCCTTTCCCAGTCCATCGTCCACCAGTCCCTGTGGTAGTAGCCCTCGATCGGCATTTCTCCATCAACATATCCAGACTTAGGATAAAGGGGGAATGGTCCCCTCTCTTTGGAGATCTCAGCGGATTCATCCATGGCATGATAGGTTATGAACTCCATGACCTTCCTCATGAACTCAAAGCCCTCCTCGCTGTTATATGGAATCCCGAGAGCAAAGAGGGTATCGGCTAGCCCCATTATCCCAAGGCCAACCTTCCTTGAGGCCTTGGTATTCTCCTCTATTTCTTTAAATGGGAACTTGTTCACGTCTATGATGTTATCGAGGAAGCGAAGACCTATCCTGACTATTCTCTCGAGCTCCTCCCAATCGAACACCATTCTCCCCTCCTTCTCCTTAACCATCGCGTACAGGTTTATGGATCCAAGATTGCAGGACTCATAGGGATATAGAGGCTCCTCCCCGCACGGGTTTGTTGATCTTATATCCCCTCTGACCTTTCTCAGGATGTTCCTTCTATTTATGTTGTCCATGAAGAGCACTCCTGGATCCCCGGTCTTCCAGGCCATCCTGGCTATCATGTCGAAAAGGCCCCTTGGATCTATGTACTTCCATATCTTCCCATCCCTGGGATTAACCAGCGGGTAAAGCTCACCACTCTCGTAGTATTTCCAGAAATCTGGGGTTATCATTACGGATAGGTTGAAGTTCTCGAGGAAGCCCTCTCTAACCTTAGCCGTTATGAACTTCTCTATATCTGGGTGCCATATTTCCAGGATGCCCATGTTCGCTCCTCTTCTCTTTCCACCTTGTTTAACCACGTCTGTTACGGTGTCTATAATCCTCATGAAGGAAACAGGACCAGATGCTGTCCCATGAGTAGAGGAGACTATGTCGCCCTCAGGCCTAAGCTTTGAGTAATTTATCCCTATTCCCCCTCCTGACTGGAAGATTATAGCTGCGTCGCTGGCAGTCTTCATTATGGACATCATGTTGTCCTCTATGTCCAGGACGAAGCAAGCCGATAACTGGCCAAGCCTGGTTCCAGCGTTGAAGGTAGGAGAATTGGGGAGAAACTTCCTCTCTACCATCACTGAGTAGTAGTCCTTAAATTTATCATAATACTTCTCGAAATAGCCGTTAAGGAGCTTCTTGAAGAAGTCGCTCCATGATACCCTCATCTTGCCCTGGGAGTTTAGATGGTCATAGAGGGCCTTCATCCTCTCAAGATGCCACCTGTTCCAAGTTCCCTCAAATCCTCCATCCGGTTTTCTCCCTATTCCCACCTTGTTCTCCCACTCCACTGGGTCAAATTTCTCCTCATTGTGAATTTCCTGCTTTCCCTCCTTATCGAAGATCTCAGGATCATGAAGGATGTCCGATATAACTATCAGAGCCGCTATTCTCTGGAACATCTGCTTTGGGGTCTCTATAAGCTTTCCCTCCTCATCCCTCAACAGGTATCTGGCCGCTAAAAGGCGAAGCGCGTTTATCGAGAAGGCCTTGTCCACCTCATCTACGTAATCCTTCTCCAATATCCTCTTCTTCTCCTCCCTTATTTTCTCCCTCTCTTTCCTGTAGAGTATGTAGGCCTTTGCTACCTCGTATAGATCGAACTTCACAAGGGCAAACTCAACTATGTCCTGGATATCCTCAACATGGGGGATGTGCTCTTCATCGAACTTGCTGTTAATTATCCTTAGGACATAACTGACGACCTTCCTGAGAGTTTCCTCATCGTATCTCCCGACACTTAGCATCGCCTTCTTGATGGCCCTTTCTATCCTGCCAGCATCGAACTTTACAACCCTTCCATCCCTTTTGATGATCCTCGAGACCCTAACCTCGGACATTAAGGCCCACTCACAAATACATTAGTTAAGAAGATTCAAGATCATTAACCTTTTGGATCAACTTACCTAAAAGAACTTGAAACCACTCATTTATTAACCGAGGGGACAAATTAACCTAAAAAAGATCCAGGTTCGTGCTCTCCACCATTACTATCGGTATGTACTTGACCAGAGGAGTTGGCTTATCCATCTTATCGACCCACTCCCACTCGTTTGTCGATAGGTTGAACTTTATGTAGTTGCCCTTCTTCTCCACGTCCGTGTAAAACACGACTATGGAATCACCTGCTCCTCCGAGGGAGAAAAGCCGTCCATTCATGTAGTGAAAGTAAGCTGCCTCCCCTAGAATAGCCCTTATGTTTATCTTTATCAGATCAAGTACCGTTCTCACCCTAAACTTAATTACCTTAGGACATTCCATCCTAAGAAAAGTAGGCCCTTACCGATTTATGAAGATGGACTTGCCCGTTAGGGCGGAAGTTATCAGACGCTTTTTCCCTTCAACAGCCTAATAAGGCTTATAATGGCGTCAAATAAATCCGATTTTGGCGGGTGTTTTAAATGAGAAGCTTTGTTAAGACCTTCGTGTTCAAGACGGAGAGAACCTATGAGCTGATAGATATAACCAGAAGCGTTGAGGAGGTAGTTAGGGAAAGCGGGATAAAAAACGGGATCTGCTTGGTTTACGCCCCCCATGCAACAGCCGCAGTAGTGGTGAATGAGCATGAAAGAGGGCTTATGGAGGATATCTTAAGGAAGATAGAGGAGGAGTTTCCCAGGGATGGAAAATGGAAACACAACATAATAGATGATAATGCCGCTGCCCATCTCGGCTCGGTTTTCCTATCTACCTCTAAGGTGTTCCCAGTAATAAATGGGGAGCTAATCAGAGGCACTTGGCAGAACATATTTCTAGTGGAGATGGATGGCCCAAGGAGCAGGAGAAGGGTGCTTGTCCAAGTCTTAGGGGAGTGAACCTAAGATGCTTAAGAAACTAGCTGGATCATCGGGCCTTAGGGAAGTCCTTGGCTAATATTTCCTCCCCTGTGTCAAGCCTTATTATCCTAATTGAGAGCTTTTCAGGGCTAAAATCAATTAGCGCGAAGGTTGGGGGATATCCCTTCTTATCCTCCTTCTTGAGATGTCCTGGGTTTATGAAAATCAGCTTGTTCTTTCTTTCGGCCCTTGGAACGTGGGTGTGCCCATGCATAAACACATCAACCAACCCACTTTCAACTATCTCCTCTGGCTTTAGGTCGATTGGGAGATCGTTTTTATGGGATTTTTCGGTGTGGGATATCAGGACCCTCCATCCCTCCACTTCTAAGATAAGCCTATGGGGAATGTCCAGATCTCCATAGAGCCCCTCATAAACTCCGGGAACCCTTATCACCTTAAAGCCCTTCTCAACCACTCTATCTATATCGTGGTAGTCATCACCTAGGTGTATCAGGTAATCGGGCCTTATCTCCTCCAACCTCTCCATTAGGGCTTTAACATTATCCATTTCTCCATGAGTATCGCTTATAACAAGTATCCTCATTTAATCACCAAATATTAACTTATTAAATTGTGTTTAAAGCCTTAAGAGCGTTATTAGCCTACATTTCTTTAACGGAGGAACAAGCCCAGCATCTAATTTAAGTTAAGTTGGATAAGAAGTCATTGCTAAATCTTATATTTCGACAGGTTACTGATTATGACGACATGAAAGCCCCTATATTAAGGTATTAATAGTTGTCCTAGCCGTTCTACTAGCGACGTCCTTTCTAACGCCGCTTTTAGCAACATCTAGTAGTGAAACAGCTGAGGCCTCTCCTGTCGATGGCACTCACAAAGTAAGAAAAGTTAAGGTCGATGAGGCCTCCCTCAGCAAGATCGCTAAGCCTGGAAGGAGATACAAGGGCGGAAATGTTACTATGCTATTTGCTCCTAATTACGACTTCTATAAAGGGACTCTTTACATTTCCTCATTTACCCTGGAGTATGTCGGAGAACACGTAGCGGTCTGGATAACATGGGATGAGCTCACAACTTACACGGGAAGGCATGATTTCATAACTAAATCGATGCTGGAGTACATAGGTAAACAATTTGACGAAATAATTTATCCTGCGGAGGAGGAGTACTTCGGAACGCCCCAGAATAGATCCCCAAGCGGTTGGACTTTAGCTAATTTATATCCCAGAAAGGCCGTACAGAGCTTCCTTAACATGAAGCTTGATGAGAAGATACACATATTTGTGACAAACATCCGAGATGAGCAGTTTTATGAGCGTGGCTATCCATATTACATTGCTGGCTTCTTCTGGCCGGGTCTTAACGAGTTCCTAGGGATGAACATAATATTCGTGGACTCTTATGATTGGCAGAATAGGCTTGGGCCCAATGTTACACGCGCCTTCCTCTACGAAACAGTGGTTGCCCACGAATATGCGCACATGATTCACTATGATGCTGACCCAGACGAGGACACATGGGTCGATGAAGGCATAGCGATGTTAGCCGAATACCTGACATACGGAGTTAAGTACGGAGTTCATCCATGGGCCCATATAGATAGCTTCTTGTTCACGCCTGACAATTCCTTAATCCAATGGGGAGATCAAGGACCTTTAAACATTCTAGCGGATTATGGAGCAGTATACTTGCACTTCCTCTACCTATGCGATCTTTATGGCCCGAGTTTAACCTCAGCTATAGTAAGCGAACCGCTTAATGGAAGAGAGGGTGTAAATAAAGTATTAACCGAGCTAGGGTTCCCCGAATTTGACGATGTGTTCCATCATTGGACCATTGCCAACCTCTTTGGGGTCTTGGATCTACCATATGAGTATGGTTACACGCTAATTAACTTGTCAGAATCAGAACATCCGTTGAGAATTTACAATATCACAAAAGCACCTGTGGAATGGACGAATGGAAGTAACTTCGGGCCCACCATAACAAT
>CAYLIY010000024.1:6379-10556 GCA_964384015.1 uncultured Nitrososphaeria archaeon
GGATTTGCCATATGAGCATGGTTACACGCTAATTAACTTGTCAGGACATTTGTTGAAAGTTAACAATGTCACAGAAGCACCTGTGGAATGGACGAATGGAAGCAACTTCGGGCCCACCAAAACAATATTAGGACATGATACGTCCATCTCCTTACTGCCTATGTATGGGACCGATTACATAAACTTCAGCGGGGATTGGACAGAGAGCTTCACTTTCCACTTTAATGGCGATGATTATTCTAAGGTCGGCTGGAAGGTAACATGTGATGATGTCACCGAAATGCTCGAGCCTGAAAATCACGCTTGGTATTCAACGACGGGCAACTTGATAGATTACAGCGTTTACGTGCCCATTGATTTAACGCCCTATTCACCTGAGACCAACATAACCTTAACCTTCAGGACCTATTATGACATAGAGCCCCTATGGGACTTCGGTTTCGTTCAGGTCTCCACGGATGGAGGATTGACATGGATATCATTAAACGGAACGAGAACTACTTATGATCATGATCCTAATGCACATCCAGATATAGTCGCCCAGCTTCCTGGTTTTACGGGCTCGAGCGAGGGATGGTACACAGAACAAATGAACCTTTCGCCATATGCTGGCCATGAGGTGATCATAAGGTTTAGGTACATGACTGACTGGGCAGTAGCTTATCCAGGCTGGTGGATCGATGATATAAAGGTTACAGCGGATGGAACCGAGATATTCTTCAGTGACGTTAAGGACGTAGTCATGGCTTCTTTAAAGTTCGTAGACGTGAAGAATGTCTATAAGGTCACGTGGTCTGATGGATTCTATCAATATTGGCCTGAAGTGGACTTTAAGGTGACGCTCATAGCCATAGGCCCTGATGGAGAGGTCGAGGAAATCAATGTAATGAGCCTAGATGATTTAACCGAGGAAGGCTCAATCGAGTTCGGAGTTTCAACGGGCGGATGCGTCCTCATCCTTGTGAGCCCAACTCCCCCATTAAATACGAAGCCTGTTGATTACATGTTTAAAGTGGAGGTTGGATAGCAAATCTCCCCCTTCTTTTTTATTTTTGATCAATCATAAGCTAGACCTGCCATTGTAAACTCTTGGTCGCTTAAAGACGAGCTTTAAAGTCTGGTTGAGATAAATTAATCTAGAACATGGAACATCCTGAGGAGTTATTGAAAAAGAGGATATTTAGGACTGTAAGCAGGTGTTGTCCCTACGAGGAGGCTGGAATTGCCTTCTCAGGAGGGGTTGATAGTAGTCTATTAGCTCTAACGTGCGTTGAATTGAATAAAGATGTAACGCTGATAACGGTCGGCTTTCCTGAGTCTCCTGATGTTAAGTGGTCTAAAATAGCCAGTTCTAGGCTTAACCTAAAACATCTAGTCAAGGAACTTTCCCTGAATGATCTGGAAAATGCTCTGAAATACGTTTCAAGCATCGTTAAGTTCACTAACCCGATAGAGCTTGAACTATCTATAGCCTTCTACCTCATCTGCGACTTCGCAAAGGAGAAGGGAATAAATATCATCTTATCGGCTCAAGGAGCTGACGAGCTTTTCTGCGGGTATGATAAATATAGATCCGCTATGGAGAGAGGGGGAAAGGAGGAAGTAACAAAGCTAATTCATGAGTGCTTAAATCAAGCATTTCGCGATAGGGATAGGGCTAACACAATAGCGAGGCATTTGGGGATAAAGCTTGCCCATCCGTTTCTCGAGCAGGATTTCATTGAGTTCTGCCTATCTATTCCGGTTGAGCTGAAAATGAGCGGGCCTGATGATCAGCTTAGGAAGAGGATATGGAGAAACGTGGCGATTGAGATAGGAGTCCCCGAGGAAATTGCCCTCAAACATAAGAAGGCCCTTCAATACGGCTCAGGGATTCATAAGAACTTAGTGAAAATAGCTAGAAAATGGGGATTTTCAGGCAAGGGATGCTTAACGAGACTTGTGAGCTACCTAATGAAAAGAGCCAATGTTTAAATTTGTTCTTGTATTGTTCTTCCTTAAAAAGCCCAGTATCTCCTCAATCAGGTCTTGATACATCGGGAGATCCATCAGTTCTTTATGCATCTTGTGACAGAGCTTAGAAAGCTCCTTTATTTCACCAACTGAAAGATTTTTCCCGGAGCCTAAACCAGGACAGTTTTTAACGGCCCATGAGTGAATATCGATACCTTTTTCAGTGTTGTAGATGAACGGGAAAAGTCTACAGGCTAGCGGCCTTACCTCATATATCGAGCATCTCTTGCTTCTCAGAAAGACACATGAGCCATCTGGATTTAGCTCAAAAGTGAAGTAAAAGTCGAGACCCATGAACCTTAAAGCCCCATAAGCTTGCTTTTTTCTCACTTTTGCCACTATGTCCCAACGACCCTCCTTCACCCATAACTTGAAGTCGCTTATAACAAGAGGAATTTCAAGCCTCTGGCAGCATTTAGAGCACCTCTTACAGCTAAACCTTATATCCCTCAGGGATTCAGGGATCAATTCAGTCCCTTCCAGAGGGACCGAAAATATAAACCTTAACAAAATCTACTTTAAGCTAGCGGAATATTAGGGGTTGATCTTAATATAGACTCCGGCTATGGGCGTACAACTGATGTTCGAACATGAAGCCAGGACATGCCATGAAACCTGGGCATCTATCTCCCTCCCTGAACCAACCCCTTTTATCTCCCCAACCTCAATTATCCTTCCGTCCTTTATCCCTATCGATTCCTTAAAGCCGGGTCTTCCAGTTCCATCGATTATAAAGGCGTTTCTTATGAGAACATCGAGCTCTAAGCTCATAATATCAGGATACCGGCATATACCTTAAAAAGCTGAGCTAAAGATGACTAACGGATTTTTATCCTAAAAATTTAAGAGATAAATCGCATGCTTGCGCATCCTTGTCTTTATCCCTCTGGACAGCTTTATCCTTTCCTCAGGGCTCCTCGAGATGAACGTTAGAAACAGCGCTATGTCTCCTAAGGATGCAAAGAGGTTAAGAGATGAGATCAGGGAGATCATCCCTCCCATGAAGATGGGAAGGGAGAGTATTAGTGGGGAAAGGGAGGTAAGGGCAAGCTTAAGTCTGCTGTATACAACATCCTCGTCCCTTAAGAAGAAGGCTATCCCGAACCATGTAATTAAGAGGGCCTCTATCCTCACCCTTAGGATCCAACAAACGATCAGATGAATGATCTCGTGGAGGAAGATCATTATCAGGAGGGCAAGGGCAATGCTCATGAATTCCATCGAATCCCAAGAACTAGTTAAGGCTTTAGGTTAAATCTTTGATGATGATTGCTGTAATGCTGAGTATACCAGGTATCAGGTTTAAATCAGCTGAGGCAAAATCATAGGATGAAAATGATCGATAAGCTTAGGCTAGTCGGCATAATCCTCATCCTGCTAGGCCTTCTAATTATCCTGCTACCAGAGCTCATAAGGCGTTTTCCATCCCTAAAAGCAGAGCATCCCATGTTAATCTACACGATCTACAGGAAAGGGAATTTCTGGGTGGCAACCTCCCCCATTTTGATAGCCATTGGGCTGGTTGCCCTAATCTTTTATTTGTTATTGGCAATTAGCCGTGCGGCTTAATTTATCCCAGCTCACTTGGAATATCTATTTTCGATAGGTCTGGGCGTGTAACAGCTTAACTTAGGGCTATTAAGCAACAAAATAAGTTTATTTAGGACCTCTCTACCGACCTGTCTTTCCTCTGCCATAAAGTGGGTTTCCACGTAGACCTCAAACCCCTCATCGGAATTATCCCCGGTAGTTGTAGAGTAGGATCTCCAAAGGAATCTTAGGAGTTTCTCACATGAGAAGAAGTCATAATCCTCCCTTAGGGCAGGCAACCCTCTGCTAAACCCGGTATCGATCTTAAAGCTCGGTTTCTGGGTTCTTCAAGGTAATATAGGCCAGCTAGATAACTCAAGGCTTTAGGCAGCCCCTTCCTTGCTACTGGTCTTAGGATAAGTTCTGATATATTTAAGATATCCTAAGGATGCTTAAGATGTTAAAAAGGAGAAGATCACTAGGTTTAGCGATCTTTAGCTATAATTTCCTCATAGAGGAGAGGATATTCCATTCAAGGGAGGTAGAGTCGGCAGCAATATGAGGACTTTCAATTCTCCTTGTGAGATTCTAGAATTCTAAGCGACTTTATAGCCTCATCTACTGAGAGAAAAAC
>CAYLIY010000025.1:0-4410 GCA_964384015.1 uncultured Nitrososphaeria archaeon
TCGGTGAATATGTCTCCAGTCCCAAGGAGATCTTATCAGATTGCGCATAATAGATTTTTTGAGAGATGAAGAGAACCGTGTTTGCGAAATAGTCCCATTCCTAGAACTTCCACGACCCGTAGTTTCTCGTCATCTAAAAATTTTAAGAAGCTGCGGGATTTTAAAGATGAGGAAGGATGGGACAAAAAGACTTTACTCATTAACAGATCCCGCCATATTGAAGATAATCGACGACGCTGATTCGAAATTGATTCGATCTCTGCTGAAGCGTGTGATTAATCAGATGGTTTATTTTTAATGGGCGATGATTATGGTCGTAAAAGTCGAGGTATTCGCAGCAGAGCCTCCATGTCCCGGCTGTCTTCATCTATTGGAGATGGCAGATCAGATTAAAGCCAAATATGGGGATAGAATTGAAGTTATAAAACACATGGGCCTTATGAGGAGTTTAAGAAGTACGAGCTAACGGTTGTTCCGGCTGTTGTTATAAACAATGGGAGAATAAAGATAATGGGTGTGTCCTAGCATGAAAACTCTAGAATCCGCCCTTAAGGAAATGGGGGTTTAATCATGTCGGTAGAGGTTGAAGTATTTGTCTCAGATCCTCCCTACTCAGGAGGCAGACTATTACTTAAGTTAATGGACAAAATAAGGGAAAATATGGAGACAGAATAAAAATAAAGGTTTATAAAGGTATAAACGATAAACTCAAGGAATATAAAACAAATATAAGTCCGGCTGTTGTGATAGATAGGGACATTCGGATCATAGGCGTATGTCCCAGCCTGGAAACATTTAAAGAGGCTTTGCGCGAGGCAGATCTTTAACTAATCCCTTATAGTTTCTAACAGTCCCATGACATTCCAGATTTTAACCCTTGCATAAGATGGCATATTTGGATCATATAAAATAGGCTCTAATGTACTTATTGCGTTAGCAGCTCTCACAGCTGGTGTGAACTCTTCATTTTTAAGGGCGCTGACAGCGTCATTAGCGGCCCTTCTTATGTTCCTTGGAATGGTTGTTATCCCCCCTATCTCTTCTAAAATATGAATCGCTTCCTCGATTTTTTTCATTTGCTCCTCGATTTTTTTCTTTCTGGTCATTAAAACCACCTATTCAGCTATAAATAAGTCTCGCCAGGCGATTTATTATTACTCTAATATTTTTTGAGTAAGGTCGTAATTATTTTTTTGGTGGCTGGGTTAATGAAGGATGAGCATCTAGAACGCCTCTCAGATTATTTAAGAAAGGGAGCCAAATTAACGTCTGAAACATGTCCAATCTGTGGTACGCTTTTGGTAGAAATCTCAGGAAAGCTTTATTGTGTTAAATGTGAAAGAGAAGTCATATTTGCAAGCAGTAAGGATGAATACGTGGAGCTTTCGTCTAAATTAACACTAACACAGCTTAAAGAAGTGCTTATTAAGAGAATAGATGACATTAGAAAGCAATTAGTCGAAGTTCCAAATGACTCGTCCTCGCTCGAGATATTAGATAAATATCTATCAATTTTGGAGAAAATAGATAACCTTTTATCCAGTTAGCTCAATTTCTCCAGAATAAACCAAGCTATTTCCCCACTTATGCTCTGAACGTCCTTTTCCCCATTTATCCTTATCAATTTTCCCCTTTTCACTAGTTTTAAATACCTCTCATAAACTTTTTTTAGATTCTTTAAGTTTTCCATAATGCTTTTCTTTCTTTTAGATAAGTTTAGTCTCTTTATACAGTTTTCAGGCGTAACATCTATAAAAAATGCCAGATTTGCCTCTGGAACAAATTTGTTTATCTCCTCCACCCATTTTTCATCCTTAGAACTCATCGCTTGATAAGCTAGAGATGAATACTTGTATCTATCCGTTATAACTATCCCCCCTTTTTCCAACATAGGCTTAATCACATTATTCACATGCCATATTCGATCTGCTGCGAATAATAAGGCCTCCATTCTAATATCCCTGCTCCGGTTTTCTTTAGCTAAATACTGCTTTATTATCTTTCCTATGGGTCCATCTGTCGGCTCTGAGGTTATAAATACATTAAGTCCCCTTTTTCTTAAAATCTTGCTTAATGCCTTTATGATTGTACTTTTCCCGCTTCCATCAAGCCCTTCTATCGCCACCAGCATTTTCCTAATAATCCTAATAAGCGTATAGAAATTTATCTTAGAGCACGTCTAAACTTGAATTGAGCCAAGATGGAGTTCTGGGAAATAAGAGATCCAGTGTTCGGATATATAAGGATAAATGAACTGGAGAAGGAAATCGTAGATAATCGCTTTTTGCAAAGGCTAAAACGGATTAAACAACTTGGTTTAGTTCATTTGGTCTATCCTGGTGCAGAACATTCCCGCTTTACTCATAGCTTAGGGGTTATGTATGTGTCTGGAAGGATAGGAGAGAAGTTGAGAACGGAGGGATTTATAAGCAACGATGAAGTTCAGCAATTGAGGCTAGCTGGTTTATTACATGACGTTGGCCATGGCCCCTTCTCACATATTTATGAAGATATCCTTTATAATTCGCGCAAAACAACTCATGAGGACCTAACAGTTTGGCTCATACTAAATAGCGAGTTGAGGGACATAATTAGCTCGATAGGTCACGATCCAGAGAAAATAGCTCATTTAGCAGTTGGTAGGTACAAGGGCAAAAATGAATTCTTGAATTCGGTAGTGGTAAGCGGTTTTTGTTCAGATATTCTAGATTATCTCCTCAGGGACTCCTATTTCACTGGTGTGGAATATGGGAAGGTTGACGCATATAGAAT
The DNA here is from genome assembly GCA_964384015.1 of uncultured Nitrososphaeria archaeon. Lineage (GTDB taxonomy): Archaea > Thermoproteota > Nitrososphaeria > Geothermarchaeales > CAYLIY01 > CAYLIY01. The sequence continues at coordinate 2,773 of CAYLIY010000025.1, forward strand.
AGTAGACTCTGTCTCAGTTGTTGATGATAAACTAGCTGTTGACGCCGCAGCTCTGTATGCCTTAGAGTCGTTGGTTATAGCCAGATACGAAATGTTTAGAGCTGTGTATTTCCATAAAACAGTAAGAGCGGCATCAATTATGATGAAAAAGGTTATGGAGCTTGTAGATGGTTATTTGGGACTGACAAGTTTCTCCAATTCAGATGAGTTTTACATACTAACGGATGAGTACGTGATTAACTCGGTCCTCCTTAGTAAGTCTCAAGATAAAAATATAATCAAAGCCAAGGATTTGATCAAGTCCATACTATCGAGGAAGCTCATCAAAAAAGCCTATGAAAGGATTTTCCACACAGAGGACAAGTTTTACTCGTCCTTAATAACGGAAAACGCCTTCAGAGAACTGCTTGTTAAGAAAATATCTGGGAAAGCTAAGGTTCCAGAAGAGGAGATCTTTTTAGATTTTCCATCCATTCTGTCGGTTCCTCACTATCCAATAAGAGAATTTCCAACATTTATTAAGAAAGATGGAAAAAGAGAAATACGTTCATTGCCATCCTTATCGGTTTTGGTGAGGGCTTTATCAGGATATATGAACGTAATTCGTGTATACTGTAAAGAGAAGCATAGGCAAGAGGTTGAAAAAGCCTCTAATGAGATTTTTGGAACGACTCATTTCACTCTTAGGCTCTCTTATTGATAATTGTGGGCTTTAATATCGTCTCCCTCCTTTTAGACTATGAATGCCGAGCAAAAAATCAGTTAATCTCTTTCCATTTTCTCCTTCCCCCATTCAGAGAAAACTGCTCAAATCTGTGTATAAATGCCTTGAAGAGAGGGGAATACTTTTTCTAGAGGCGCCAACTGGAGCAGGGAAGACCCTAATATCTATATCTGCCTCTCTGTCCTACGCTAGGGAAAGGGGACTTAAAGTTATATATGTCTCAAGGACTCACAGGGAATGCCAAAAATCCCTGAACGAAATAGATAAGATAAGGAGGAAAACGGGAAGATATATTAAAAGCCTGATAATAGGAGGAAAATCGCGTTTTTGTCCATTTATCCTAAACGAGGGATTCCCCCTAAACTTGCTGAAATGTAAGCTCCTTAGATCTTTAGATCTATGTCCCTATTATAGACGTTTTTTGGAAGATATGGGCGATTTAATAAGATCAATCAATCTTGAGAACACGTTTATAGATCTTAGCAGGATAAAGGCTTGTCCCTATTATGTTGCTCGTCTGATGATAGATCTATGCGATTTGATCTCAATGCCTTACTTTTACATCTTTGGTCACGGATCGTTTGATCTGCTCTTTAAATCGACCACAATCAGCCCTCTTCAATCGATTTTAATAGTAGACGAAGCTCATAACCTGATTGACTTTGTTTTTCAGACAAATAAATTATCGTTATCGATAAAAGAAGTAGATAAAGCAATAAAAGAGTCAAAAAAGCTGAATCTTCATCTAGAAAAACCTCTAAGCAATTTGAGGAGCTTCTTTCTGAAAACTGATAAGATGAATATGAAGGCTGTGAAGGAAAAATTGTTCTCTCTTTACACTCCCCTTAAAATAGCTCTTTTTCCAAAGTTGAAAAACCTGCTCTTAAAACGATCTAGTTTTTATCCTAGAAATA
>CAYLIY010000025.1:4420-7685 GCA_964384015.1 uncultured Nitrososphaeria archaeon
CGATTTTATTCAGAATATAATAACTCCATTTTATGCTATTTTATTCGTATCGGCAACCTTATCTCCAATTTTCATTTATGACGCTATCTTTGGTGTTAATAAAATTAAAAAAAGATATAAAAGAGGGATTCATTTGACCACCAACTTTCTCTATGATAACGTTAAGAGCTACGTTATTAAGAACATAGGTACATGTTTTTACGAGAGATCTCGTACAATGTTCGAAAAAATAGCCTTATCTATATCAGCAATTTTCAAAAAACATGCTATTAACGGATTAATAGCATTTTTCCCGTCGAGGAAGATGGCTGAGTCAGTTCTAGACCTTATTCCCGAGCAATACAAAGAGCTTACCCTAAAAGAAGAGGAGCTATTGGCCGTTGGGGATCTGGAGCTCAAAATACGAAAGTTCGTGGAAGATAAGGGGAAGATAATGGTCTTCTCGGTTGCTGGAGGAAGGCTTGCTGAGGGTGTGGATATAGGAGTTTTAGACTCAGTATGCGTTGTTGGGATTCCTCTTCCTCCCCCAACATTAGAAATGCAAATTAAGGCTAAGTTATTTGAAAATGAACTTAGTTTAAATAGAGGTGAGGCTAAGACATATAGCTATATAATCCCCGCCTTTAACAAGTTAATCCATGCGATAGGCCGGGTACTGAGGGGCCCTAATCGACCCATTAAGCTTTTTCTGCTTGATGAAAGATATCTACTAAATAAATATAGAGGGCTTCTCCCATCATGGATTAGGGAGGAAATTAAAGTTTTAGACGTGAATCGCCTGATTTCATGAGAAGAAACTAAACGGAATTGTGAATACCTCCGAATTATTTCTGTCAAGTACTAGCCTTCCAAGGGTTATTTTTACAGCCTCTTTAACGCATGATGGAATCAAAAAAAGCCATTCTTTAGAATAGGGATCGATTGACAGGAGTTTTCCCAAATGCCAATTTTCATGTCTATCCATTATCCCGCACACAAGCCCCATTTCCCTGCCCGATTGATAAACCCTAAATTTTCCCTCAAGAAACTCAAACTTCAATATCCTAAGAGTATTTGAAGATTTTTTATCGACTAATAGTACATTACAATTCTCTCCTATCCTCTCTCCATAAATGACTTCACTCCTAGAGGTTTTAATCCTTCTGCTCCTTAACACCCCCATCAACATCTCTCTATCAATGGCGTTCCCTGAAAAAATTTTAGTTCCATTAATTGGCAGTTCTCCATGATTGATTCGTTTCCTCTCAAATGAGCCGGTTAAGAAATACTTTTTAAGCCTTCTCTCTCTTATCCTCCTTCTCATGGACATGGTCCTCCTATAAGTATTCGGCCTTTTTAAGATCTTTTTTTCGGAATCAATTTCATTTGCGGGAATTTCCTCGATGCACTCAATTATCAGTAAACTGGATGCTTTAACAAGGTTTTTTACCCTCAGAATATGATTAACAGCTCTTTTATCCTTAATCCATCCATGCATATTCACTATTATCCTTTTACAACCTGCTTTTTCCAATTTTTCATATAACCTCTTTATTCCCTCTTCAAGCTTGGCTTCTAATCCCGTTGGTGAGGTTTTTCCGATAAAGAACTTAACATAGGGATTAAGCTGGCTCAGGGTTATTACTTGTTTATTCGCGATAGCGGATCCTATCATCGTGGGCTCTGCTAGATCGCCCTGCCCTGGATCAGCATCAATCACCCCTATTTTCCCATCTTTCTTGATAAACATATTTATAAGGAACGTTGTTAAACCTGTTTTTCCGGAATCATCATCTCCAAGCACCATTATGCTTTTTCCTAAATCCATCCCTTCTAAATCCCTCCTCCAAATATCTACGCCTATGTTCTTCCTTTTCTCTATCTTTCCTCCATAACCAAGAATGATCATTAATAAACTCTCGTTGTCCAACCCTTTAACCGGCAATGCTTTATCTCTCTCTATTAATGTCTTTTCTCCTTTTTTCAGCTCTTTACCGAAAATCTCAACTTTTCCTTTAACTAATTTTATCTCAGAAGGTCCTATCACAAGTATGCTATCATTTTTCCTTAAAATTAGCTTCTTAATCATAACCTTAACGCTATCTTAATAGCCGACAATATCTCTTCGTCTAGCTCTTTAACCTTAAGCTCTGGTAGCTCCTTGGTCGTGTTAGACTCATCCACCACTTTAATTTCCCTTAATCCCTCTTTAGTTAGAGTTTCAATGACCTCTCTAAACCTTGCACCTCCTCCCACTTTTATCTTAATATCCTTTATCCCTAGGGTGTTTATCACCCAACTTAACCAAGAAGCGACTTCTTCGCCTTTACTGAATATTCTCCAAGATATCAGGTCATTTAAACATAAGACGGCAACTCCTATCCTCTTTCCTGGATCTATTCCAATAATGAGCTTTTTTCCCTCTCTAGGCAGCCTTAAAAAAATCTCTAGCTTATTTAAGAGTTCTTTTGGATTTAGCTCCTTCTCCACAGTTATAACTTTATAAGCGGGAGATTTCACAGGTTTACTGTCGGATATCACCAGATCATATTCTTCTCCCCTAATATCAGTCGATATCTTAATTTCACGCTTAAAGGAGCTCTTTAAGATGTATAGGATCTTCTCCCTTAGCTCTTTATCTGAGATAAGCAATCCCACATTTTTCGGCTTCAAGTTCTTTCTCCTAAACTTAATCTCAATTCAACCAATATGTTTATCATGGAATGGACGATTTAAAAGATCTTTTAGCCGAGGTTTTTGGCTTAAGGAATTTGATAACGAGAGGCAAATCTATGTTGGTGACTTTAGTCACTTCTCCTGAATCGCATAGCACTTTCTTCATCGTTAAGATAGCTGCTGAGGCTGCTAAAATGGGGGTGTTCCCATACTACTTTGATGTAAGAGGGAGCATATTGCCCGATCACCTTTTGAAGTATAAGGGAAGACTTCAGAATCCGATAACGATAATAAGGTTTAACGGTAAGAAAAGTTTCGAAAAATCCGTTGAACTAATGTGCTTCTACAAATTAAGCGCAAAAATTCTCATAATTCTTGACTCTCTTATTCTCCTTAAATCCTCCTTTTTGGCTATGGGCTCAAGAATCGAAATACCCTATCTTCTGGCCTTGCTTAGGAAAATTGTTAGTTTAAAGGGAAGATTGGTCATTTTGGTTATTGAGGCAAGAACAACGGACTTAAACAGGAATAAATTGCTCCAGTATATATTTAAGAAGGTGGATAAATTCGTGGAGCTAAAAAGGGTTGGTAAGAGAGTTTTTTTAAAAAT
>CAYLIY010000025.1:7695-10484 GCA_964384015.1 uncultured Nitrososphaeria archaeon
GAATTTCAAACGGAGCTAGAAGATCCTTATTAGCTTTATGTTCATGATTATGTGCAGGAGGAGCAAAAGAGATCCCACAAATAACATGGTTCCGATAGAGAATATGACTACATCTGGAATTGGCTTCTTTACACCTTTCTCCATTAAGAATATTCCTATAAAGGCTATTACAATCATCACAAAATATACAATAGTCTCCACCAGCGCCTGATAGTTCATTCCTCCTCCAGATCCACGAGTAAACAAAACCTCAGGAGGAAGTGGGTAGGTTATCGCTAAAATTGCCCCGCTAAAGAGGAAAGCCAGACCTATGATTAGTAAAATGCGAATTAATAGGTCGATCTTCTTGGCTAAATTGCCTAATATCTTTCGGCTTAAGAAGCGACGTAATCCATACCCTCTGTTAAATGCCCTCTTTATCTTCCTGTATAAGCTCATCTTTACTTTACCATATTTCTCTTAACTCATCCTACTTATATCATTGCTTAAAGCCTAAGCTTTATCAATATAGGTTCGATCTAGATTGTAAGATACTCGTTGCACAACATGTTGGAATATAATTTAAACTAAGGGTAAAGTTTTAAGGAAATGCGAATTAATATTTAATGACATGCCCTTTATAGTCCGTTGCTCAAACTGCGGGTATTTATTCTATTACAGCTCCAATATCTCCCCGATAATCGAAATCCTTAACTCCCTTCAATCCAACTGTCCCTCATGTGGAAAGCCCTTGAAGAAGAGCATTGATGAAGTTAAAATAAAGATATTTCCCCTCAGAGTTAAAAGGCAGAAGGAATCTTCTGAAGAGCTCTCAGAGGATCAATTGGGCAAATGGTGATCAATGAAGTATAAAACACCAGATAACCTGCTTTACTCCAGGACCCATGAATGGGTAAAGCTAACCAAGAACGGTTTAGTTGTGGTAGGGATAACAGATTATTTACAAAATCGACTCCACAAAATCGAATATCTTGAGCTTCCAAAAGAGGGAAAAATGGTTAAAGCAGGAGAAGCTCTGGCTATTGTTGAAGCTTTAAAAACAAGCTCTGAAATATATTCGCCGATTTCAGGAAGAGTGATCGAAGTGAATAAAGAGTTGGAGAAAAATCCAAGGAGAATTCATGAGGATCCCTATGGAGATGGATGGATAGTGAAAGTAAAACCGATTAACTGGGAATCAGAGGCTAAAGCTCTCTTAAATCACGAAGAATATAGGTCTATGCTTTCAGCTAGCGATTCTTGAGATTCCTATTTTAACCTGAACTCCATTTATTGTCCAGTCCTTAATGTATTCAAACTTCTCAATCGAGAATGCGATCTTTTTGGCTCTAACTTCTTCCATGAAGAAGTTTTTGTTCTCGTTTATTGCTCTTATTACATCCTCATCCTCGCTCTCTATCCCCACATTTATTGATTCGGTAACGTCCAGGTTAAGGTCCTTTCTCATATCTTGTATTCTCCTTATCACATCGTTCAATAGTCCTAAGCGCTTAAGCTCATCATCTATCTTAAGGTTCAGGAATATCTTCTCTCCGCACACTTCATCTGCCGAGTAAGGCGCCTTTGCCCTTTCCTCTAGGATCACATCATCCTTTGTTATCCTCACCTCCTCCTCGTTTACATGTATAATTGCCTCACCTCTCTCTGCTAATAACTTTCCAATCTCCTTTTCCTTCTTCTTAATTTCATTTATTATTTTTCCAGTTCTTTCTCTCCATTTAAGCCCTAAAACATTCATTTTAGGGATAACCTTGCACTCCAGAAAGTCCTTGTAATCTCTCACCACCTTCACATCTTTCACATTTAACATCAACCTAAGGATCTCCTTTTCTCTCTCACTAGCTCCTTTTAGGATTCTCTCGCTAAGTATAGCCTCTTTTAAGGGCTGTCTTTTCTTAACTTTGGCTCTCTGCCTTATAGCACTGGCCGCACTGATTATCTCCCATAGCACTTTGTATCTCCTCTCAAGGTCCTCATTTATTAATGCTTGATTGACCCTTGGCCAGTTTTCCAAATGAACGCTTTCAAGGCATCTTTTGTCAAAGGGCTTTATGTAATGAAGATAGAGATATTCGGACATAAACGGGGCAAATGGAGCCATTATTAAGACTAATCTCTTAAGTACATAATGAATGGTCAGGTAGGCTGCCTCCTTGCTCCAAGCGCTGGCCTCTATCCAAACCCTTCTCCTTATCATCTTTAGGTATTTCCTACTGAACTCGTCCACAGCAAACCTCAAGACCTTCCTTACATATTCATGAATGTGATAGCTTTCAAGCTCATTGGTTATCTCCCTTAGAGTTCTTTCAAACAGCGATAAGATCCATTTGTCTTCCTCCATGAGATCAGAATATCTTTTCATTAACTGCTCATCTCCCTTGTAAGTGAACTTATCTAAGGTAGCATAAAGGGAGTAGAACTGATAGGTATTGCGAATTATCTCTAATTCCCTCTCTGTATTTTTAAGCTCGTCATAAGAGATGGGTAGATCCTTCCAAATTGTGTTTTTTAAGAGGAAGGTTCTGAGAGCATCTCTCCCATACTTCTCGGTAAGTTCGTGCGGGTAGATTACGTTGCCAAGGGACTTGTGCATCGGTCTTCCTTGAGGATCCAGAGTAAATCCACGCATCAAAACCGTCCTATAAGGGGTTTCTCCAAAAATCACAAGCCCTAAGGCAAGCAAAGCATAAAACCATCCCCTAGTCTGGTCATGTCCCTCGGTTATGAAATCAACTGGCCATAATTTCTTAAACAAGTTTTTTTCTCTAGGGTAATTTATTGAAGCCCAT
>CAYLIY010000026.1:0-9987 GCA_964384015.1 uncultured Nitrososphaeria archaeon
GTTTCGGCTGACATAGTACTGCTCACCATCGTATTGTTATGTTAATTGTCAGAAATAATTCTAGAGTCGTTGATTAGGAGTCAAGATTTCTTGACAACTTAACAACCTGCTAATTCAACGGATTATAAGTACGACGGAGAGTTTAATAATAATTCTAATCTTTACTTCCTTAAGACCTGAAATATCTCAGGGCTATGGAGAAAGATTCCTCGGCCGCCTTTTCCGAAGCCACCCCAATTGCGACGACATCAGCTATTTCAGCAACATATTTTAAAGCTGTTTCTGGCTTTAATCTTCCCGCAGCTAGGGCTTTTTTCGCTATTATTATTTTATCTTTTCTTACATCCTCGATCAGCTCCACTATTTTCTTCATATCTCCATCAGCGAATATTCCCTCCTTGTTTATTGGAAGCATCAACAAATCCATCTTTAATTCCTTATCCCTGATCCACTTGAGGATGGAATACGGCTTATGAGTTGCGACTCCTGTTAGGTATCCCTCATCCTTGGCTTTATCTAATAGTTTGTATACGAGCTTAACGTCTTTAACGTCCGTTACACTAGCATGTGTGAGGACGGCAACCGTGTTTACATCTTTAAACATCTCTATATCCCTTTCGTCCTCAATACTTCCCACTACTATTAGCCCGGAATCAAGGGATTTTTCAGCCTCCTTTATGGCTTTAATTATGAAGGAATAGGGAAGAACCTGAATTCCCCTAACCCCGATTTCATATGATTTACAAATTATCCTAGCTATTCTCTCAGGGTTATCGTAAAAGGCTCGATAATATAGTAAGCTCCTAAATCCAAATTGACCGGCTCCTATGAACGGAGAAGTCCCCAAAAGAACCCTTGGGATTTTCTTTCCCTTCATCCTAACAAAGGACTCAGGTCTCATTTAAACTCCCTAAAAGGAATTATCGCAATTTTTGATATAACAGTCTAGTCTTCTAGCTTCAGACCAAAATAGAAGTTACATAACCTCCATTGATCACAATTCGTTAGTGTCTTTAGACGATCTTAACCGCACTTCGTTCTTTGAGAATTGAGCATTAAGTTTATAAAGGCTTGGCCCGATTTTTCGAGGTGTAACGTAACGGTGGTTGGTGTGTACCAAACACGTTAACTGAAAGGCTGAATGAACGTACATCGCTCGACTTTAACGCAAAGAGGCTTTTCTTGATGAAGATGAAGGTGGGAAAATGAAGTTAGTTATGAAGTTCGGGGGAACCTCGGTGGGCAATGCAAGCAGGTTTGCTGAAGTAGCCAGAATAATCCGGAATTTTCACGATGACGGGCATCAAATAGTCGCTGTGGTATCGGCAATGGCTGGTGTGACGGATCTATTGCTCTCAATGGCGAAGAAGGCGATTAATGATGAGGAATATGTTCTCAGATCCCTTAGCTTGCTTAAGGACAAACATATCAAAGCATGCGACGTAATAGCTAACCCTAAACTAAGAAAGGAAATAAAAAGATACGTGAATGATCTCATTGCTCAATTAAAGGTTTTCCTAAAGGGAATTGCTATAATAGGAGAGGTCACCCCCAGAATGAAGGATTATGTCCTATCATTTGGGGAAAGGCTCTCTGCTAAAATTTTATGGGCAAAGTTAATCGACTTGGGCATCAAATCAAAGTACTTCACTGGATGGGAGGCTGGGATAGTTACAGATGATGAATTTGGGTCGGCTAAACCACTGATGGATCTAACCGAGGAAAGGGTTAAGGAGAGGTTGAATCCCTTGCTAAGGAAAGGCGTAATTCCTGTTGTGACTGGATATATAGCCTCAACGATAAATGGGTACATAACGACTTTGGGAAGAGGCGGGTCAGATTATACGGCCTCCATATTGGGAGCTGCCCTAGAGGTAGATGAGATCTGGATCTGGACGGATGTTGATGGAATCATGACAGCGGATCCTAAAATAGTATCGAACTCTAAGACAATTCCCATCTTGTCTTATGATGAGGCAGCCGAAATAGCTTATTTTGGCGCAAAGGTTCTTCAACCATATATGCTTAAACCAGCTAAGGATAAGAAAATCCCGATTAGGGTTAAAAATACATTTAATCCTAAAAACAGCGGCTCTTTAATAGCGGATGTTGAAAGGATGAGGAAAAAAGGAGTAGTAAAAGCAGTATGCATCAATAACAACGTATCTATACTAACAGTTAGAGATTTAGACCCAAGATCATTCAAAAAAGTTTTAAAGCTCATGGAAAAATTGGCTGAAGGGTCTGTTGAGAGCATTTTGGTATCTCAAAGCTTTCCAGAGGGAAGTTTCTCCCTAATAGTACCTAAAACCAAGATTAAAAGAATTTCTGAATATATAAGGGAAATAGGAGATATTAAAACGGAATGGGAGAATGATGTATCTCTGATCGCTGTGGTTGGCGCAGGGATGAAGGGAACTCCAGGGGTCGCCGCTAAGGTCTTTCAATCGGTGGCTGAGAGAGGCATAAACATAAGGGTCATAGTTCAAGGCCCATCTGAACTTAATATATCATTCGTGGTCAAGCAAAAAGACGGCATAGAAGCTGTAAGGGCAATACATGAACGATTTAACCTAGGTGAGACAGATGGACAGAATTAAGGTCGCTATTCTAGGAGCAACCGGGCTTGTAGGTCAGCACTTCGTTAAACTTCTTCACAAGCATCCATGGTTTGAGATAGTTGCTCTATCTTCCTCCCCACTCTCCGCTGGGAAAATCTATAGGAAGGTCGTTAAATGGTATATAAGCGGAGAGATGCCAGAAGAAGTAGCTGATATAGAGGTTTTAAGAACAGATGTCGATGTTTTAAGGAAAGAAGGAGTTGAGTTGGTTTTTTCAGCCCTTCCATCCAAAATTGCTAGGGAAGTTGAGCCCAGGTTTGCAAGTGCCGGGATTCCGGTGATAAGTGATGCTAGCGCTTTTAGAATGGAGCAGGATGTTCCTATCTTAATTCCTGAGGTCAACTACGATCACTTAAAACTGACAAAACTTCAAATGAGAAGAAGAGGTTGGAGGGGCTTTATAATAACTAACCCCAACTGCACAGCTGCTGTTCTTGCTTTGTCTCTTAAACCCATCTTCGATGAATTTGGGATCAAGGAGCTGATAATGGTTTCAATGCAGGCCATCTCCGGCGCAGGGTATAAGGGATTGCCCTCAATGGCGATATTCGATAACATCATCCCGTATATCCCAGAGGAGGAGGAGAAGGTGGAAAGAGAGATGTTGAAAATGTTCGGACGCTTGCATGAGGGGGTGATAAGAAGGGCTGAGTTTAGGATATCTTGCAGTTGTAACAGGGTATTGGTTTATAACGGACATACAGAGGTGGTTTTTGTTAAAACCGATAGGAAGGCGCATGCAGATGATGTAAAAAAAGCGATGAGGAGGTTTAAATCCCTCCCCCAGAACCTTAACCTTCCATCAGCTCCATCTCGTCCCATCGTCGTTAGAGATGAGATGGACAGACCTCAGCCACGATTGGATAGGAATGAGTATGGCGGAATGAGCGTAGTTGTTGGGAGAATAAGGGAGGATCCAGTATTGGAAGGGATAAAATACGTGGCTTTGGGACATAATTTGATAAGAGGAGCAGCTGGGAATGCTGTTCTTAGCGCAGAGCTGGCATATAGGATGAGTTACATATGAAATGTTAAAATTAAACCAGTGCTCCGATTAAGGGTCAATTTCGTATATCGTAGCCGAAAGCTATCAAATTGCTTGCAATAACCTATTAATCGCCAGCAGATCTGAAAGTATGGCTTGACCAGTTTGAACTCCTCCTGCTCCTGGGCCAATTAACGTGATCTCGCCTAAATTATCTGTTTTAAAAACTAGGGCATTTGTTACCCCGGACACTGTGAATAGAGGGCTTTCCTTACCAACCTCTTCAACCTTAACTCTTGCCCTTACTTTCCCCTCCCTCCAAACCCTGATTATCAATTTTATCCTTCTTCCTTTTCGCATGGCTGATTTGATTATTTCCTGAGATATCCCCCTTATTCCCTCCCTCTCAATCTCTTTAATGTTTACATCACCGTTCATCACAGCATTTGCAAGGATGCTCGCTTTAGCCGCGGCATCCCATCCATCTACGTCCATCGATGGGTCTGCCTCAGCATACCCCATCCTTTGGGCCATTCTTAAAGCGTCTTCATAGCTCATGCCCTCCTCCATTTTTGTTAAAATGAAGTTAGTAGTCCCGTTTACAATTCCGTATATCTCCTTTATCTCATCTCCAGCTAAAAGTTCTGAAGCTGTGGCTATAACCGGTGTTCCGCTCATTACAGTCCCCTCAAACCTTAGCAACACACCTTTCCTTTCAGCTATTTCCTTAAGCTCCTTATATGCCAGAGCGATCGGTCCTTTATTTGTTGTTATGACGTGTTTTCCCTCACTTAACGCAGTTTTTATGTGCTTTCTTCCAGGCTCTCCCGTCTCTAAATTAGTTGGGGTAACCTCCACGATTACATTAGCATCTGTCTCCTTTATGGTCTCGAGAGAGGATAGCCCCTTCCTTCCTTTAGGATAATTCTTTATGCTCCCCTCTCTCCTCAAAAGCTTTAATGCTAGGTCAAGGTTAATGCCCCCATCAACGTAAACAGAGCCTAAGCGGATGTCGCTTATCGCTACTACCTCAACATCCACCCCGTAAGCCCTTTTAAGCATTGCTTTTCTTCTTAGCAGAATCCTGGCGAATCCCTGACCTACGACCCCAAAGCCAATTAACGCGATTTTATACTTCATTTTTATCCCACAGACCTAACTTCAAGCCAAGAATTCATTAATTTAAGCCTTTATGGATGTTCTATTCAGTTAAGGGTCAACTGATTACCCAGAAAGTTGCTTTTTCGTTGATTAATGAATGGTGGGGCCGGTGGGATTTGAACCCACGACCACCTGGGCCCTGGCCCCGAAGCTGTCGGTCGAGCCAGGCAGCATACCATGCTAGCCCACGGCTTCCTGGAGTGATATGATCTCCCAGTCCCTTACCAGCCCCGCTAGTATATATGGTCCTTTGGGGCTATTTATCCTTTAGGTCATACAGCTTCCTGGTATTTTATATAGGTATATTCTTTGGCCGTTCTTCTCGATTTTCTGTTTAACTACCCATCCTTTTATGGGATAGGCATAAGTTATCACTCTTGCTCCCCTCTTAAGCTCCTTAGATAATTTCTCGGCCAATCTATTGTGTAAACGAGCAGTAAGGTAGATATACACTATATTCGCGCCCTTTAAGCTTATATGTTTTAGATCTCCCCTTATTATCTCAACTTTGCCCCTTACACCGCTTAAAACTGCCAGTTTTCTGGACTTATCAATAAACTTGGGATCTATCTCGATGCCTACCGCTTCGACATCGAATCTCTTAGCCGCCTCCACGATTATTCTTCCATCTCCACATCCTAAGTCATATAACACCTCTCCAGGCTTGGGCTTAGCCAAGCTCAATATGATGGGTATCGCCTCATATGGCGTAGGAACGAACGGGGCATCTCTTCCTCTCCACTCCCCTGTCCATTTCTTCCTGAACTTAAGTACATGAACCGAGGACAAGCCTTAGATCCACACATTAATGTTATTGCTCAGTGGTATATGACCCTAAATAGCTGTTAAAGTGATGAAGAAATCTGTTTTTACAAATTCAAGCCCAATGCTAGCTAATCTTAATCGTTTAACCTATCGCTTGGCTTTGGCATGATTATAAGCCCCTCGCTCGGGTCTCCAAGGGCCTCGTACTTTCCCTCTAAGAAGAGCTTTCCAACAAAGGCCGCTGTAACAGCATCTAATTCATGATCAGACATGTCCTTTCTCAAGCCCCTTAGTCCGAGACTCATTAGTCCAGCTAACAGCTTTTCCTTTCCCTTGGTCTTGCGCGGAATTCCCAGAACATCTTGAGCGCCTCCCGGGAATACTTCTATTACCTTAAACCCCTTGCTTTCCAGCTTTTTCTTAATTCTGATGCCTCTTTTAGTCAACATCCTCATCGGCCCGAGAGTTACGGGGAAGAACTTTATCCCTCTTTTAAGCAACTCTCTATCGCACTCCCTAAAGTGGACATCTGATTTTTCATCTAAAGATTTTCTTCCCCTTGGAATGCTTAATGGTGCATCTATCGCCACAAGGGCACCTTTAAACTTATCCAGCTCATTTATCAATTCCTCATCGCTGTAAACGTGTTTTGTCTCTATTATCTCTAAATCCTCTAAAATACATATTCCAGTTGGGTTCTTTTCAGTTCCAGCTAGATCAACACCTATAACTACCAATTCAACACATATAATAGCCTGGAACTTCAAATTAAGTTAGATTCATATCTTAATAAGGTTTTAAGAGACTAATGGAATTGGGATGACCCTTAAGATCTACAACACACTGACTAAGAGGAAGGAGGAATTTAAACCGCTTAGAGGAAACACCGTCTACATTTATTGGTGTGGACAAACAGTGTATGATTCTCCACACTTAGGCCATGCCAGGACGTATATAGTTGCAGACATGGTCAGGAGGTGGTTAAAATACAGGGGATATAACGTGTTTTACATAGAGAACATCACCGACATCGATGATAAAATAATAAAAAGGGCTAAAGAACTTGGAATTAGCTATAAAGAAGTTGCTGAGAGATACACAAAGGAACTGGAGGAAGTTATGGAAGCTCTCGGTATTCACGTCGAATACCGGCCTAGAGCCACGGAGCATATACTAGAGATGATAGAATTGATTAAATGCTTGATGAAGAGAGGATATGCTTATGAGCTTGACGACGGTGTTTACTTTGATACAAGCAAGTACAAGGAATACGGGAAGCTATCTGGCATGAAGCTTGATAGGATAGCGGAAATGGGCCATAGGATAGAGCCCAATCCAAATAAAAGGAACCCAGCGGACTTCTCACTTTGGAAAAAACAAAAACCTGGAGAGCCGGCCTGGGACTCTCCTTGGGGGAAAGGCAGACCTGGATGGCATATTGAATGTTCAGCTATGTCCATGAAGTACTTGGGGGTCCCGTTTGACATTCACGGCGGTGGAGCTGATCTGATATTCCCGCATCATGAAAATGAAATAGCTCAATCGGAAGCTGCTACAGGCAGGCAATTTGTTAGATTCTGGATACATAACGGCTTACTTCAAATTAAGGGTGAAAAGATGGCTAAGTCTTTAAAGAATTTCATTCCGATTAGAGATGCCTTAAAAAAGTGGGATCCAGAAGCTATAAGATTATATCTCATTTCAACGCACTATAGAAAGCCCTTAGAATTCAGAGAAACGGATTTAGATAAAACATCAAAGAATTTGGCTAAATTTTATGCGTTAATCGATAGGCTGAGAGCTACGGAAAAAAGAGAAGGAAACCTCACTCCTGAGGAGATCGAATTAAAAAGGAAAATATCGAACTTAGTCAAGAAGTTTGAGAAGTTTATGGACGATGATTTTAATAGTCCTGGAGCAATATCCGTCCTTTTCGAGATTACAGGAGAGGTCAATAAGTTCCTAGATGAAGAAGGGAGGATAAATGGAAAATTGGCCGAAGAAATAGAGAAAACAGTGAGATCTCTTGGATGGGTTTTCGGTATACTTCAAAGAAAAGGAGTTGAGGTCAAAAGGGAATTGATTAGCCAGTTAATCGACTTAATACTTGATATCAGGAACGAGTTGAGATCCAAAAAGGAATACAAGTTAGCTGACAGGATAAGAGAGAGGCTGGGCAAAATAGGAATAATAGTTGAAGACCTGAAGGATAAGAGCATCTGGAGAATAAGGACTTAATCCTCCTTAGTTTCTTTGAGGAATCTTATTACCTCCTCATCGGAGACTTGTTCAAAGTCTAAATAGAATTGCCCTATAGCGAAGAAAGGCTCAGGCGTCTCTAAACAAATAACTTCATCCGCCTCCTTTCTTAACCTCTTGATCGTTTCTGGAGGACCCACAGGAACAGCTACTACTATCTTTTTAGCCCCCATTTTCCTGACGGAGGCTATAGCAGCCCTCATCGTAGCCCCTGTTGCTATCCCATCATCTACCAGAATCACCACTTTGTCTTTTACCTCTGGTAAACTCTCACTCCCACGATATCTCAGCATCCTTCTCTTAACCTCCCTCATTTGTCTCTCTTTTTCCGCCTCTATGTATTTAGTCGAAACTCCAAGCCATTTAATTATGTCCTTATTAAGGACCATACTGCCATCTGGACCAACAGCCCCAATAGCCAGCTCGGGATTTCCAGGAGCGCTTAATTTTCTCGGGATTATTAGATCTAACGGAGCCTTAATAGTCTTAGAAACCTCATAACCGATTATAACTCCCCCTCTGGGGATAGCAAGGATCAGTACATTATCCTTTTCATATTCCTTGAGCCTTTCCGCGAGCTTTCTTCCAGCCTCAAATCTATCCTTAAACATCATGTAAAGTTACTACGTATAAGCACTTTAACCTTTGATAGAAAACGCTCAATATCTTCCTTCCGATTATAAAAATGAGGAGATATCCTCAGAAGCCCTGACCTCGCCGAAACTACTATTTTCTCATTTAATAGCCTCTTATGAACCTCATTCACGTTAGGAGCTCTGACTGAGAGTATGGATTGGGGAGGTGTCCCATTCCTAAACGGAGTAGCTATTTTTAGGCCTAGATTTAAGATATCGTTTGCTAATTCATCCACAAGCTCTAAGTTCCTTCTTTCGATATTATGAATCCCAAATTTCAGAATGTACTTAGAGACTCGGCTAGGCCATGAATTCCCACGAAGTTTGGAGCGCTTATCTCAAAACGTCTGGCCGACGCCCTGAATTCCATCAACAACTAAATATACTCCCTTTTTATGGGAAATTTCAGATAAGGCCTTAAGGTCATGTCTAAAATCATTAGAGAACTCAACCCATGAAACAGCAATGATTTTCGTTCTCTCATCGATTAAATCATCGTATACCTCCAAGGGAATCTCCCCATTTATGTTTCTCGCTATTCTAAGTTCTAAACCGTACTTCCTTGCCTGGAGCTGCCAAGTGAATACGTTTGCTGGAAATTCCAGATCATTTATCACTATGTTATCCCCTCTCCCCCATTTAATTCCGTTTGAAATTATGTTTAAACCATAGCCAGCGCCCCTAGTTATGGCTATTTCCTTAGGATGCGCATTTATCAACTCGGATATTAGTCTCCTAGTCTCCAGAAGTTTTTTCTCCCACTTATCCCAATAGATGCTCCCGAACTTCTCATCATCAATGAACCTCCTTTAATTCATTCACGGTTGTTCTCGGCAAAAGCCCCACAGACGCTGTATTTAGATAAATCAGCTGGTTAATCTGAGGAAAATTATCGCTTAAATCATGTTTCATGATTTACTCAATAGGCTCTTCATTTAATAGCTTAATTCGCGCCCACATGCCAACTCGCTGCAGCTTGACTTCGTTCATGGACGGCAAGGATTTAACAATTTAATTGGCCCATTAAAAATGAGATTTCTCTCATCAAGCCTAATGGATTTACATTCGTTACGAGTTGAATGATAAATTTTATAAATGATGTTGTCTTTTCTAAAGGAGTTAGAGGTGTGAAAATTTGGCCGCGGCTGAGAAGAAGTACTCTCTAGCTGTTGTAGTAATAGCTCTTGTCATAGGCCTTGTCGTAGGTGGCGGCGTGGCGTATCTCTCAGCCCCTGTTCAAACAGTCACCGTGACTACGACGTTTACAACGACCGTGACGACTCCTGTAACCCCAACTCCAACTATAGCTGAGACAGTGGTCATGGGGACGACGGATAAGATAACTGTCCTTGATCCCGCTAAATCCTACGACTTCTTTACGTGGGAGGTCTTTAATAATATCTTCCAGGGACTTTTGAGGTATAAGCCTGGAACTACAGAACTTGTGCCAGGGTTGGCCGAGTCTTATGAGGTTAGCCCCGATGGAAAGGTTTACACGTTTAAGCTAAGGCCGGGATTGAAGTTCAGCGATGGAACCCCCCTGACGGCGGAGGTTGTTAAG
>CAYLIY010000027.1:0-9844 GCA_964384015.1 uncultured Nitrososphaeria archaeon
GGAAAAAAGAGATATTAGAAAGACTTAAAGATGAGGTAAAGAAATTAGAACAAAAAAAGGAAGAACTAAAGAAGAAAGCAGATTTTTTAAGTTTAAAGCATCACGAACTCCAACAATTGATTGATCATCTTAGAAGAGAGGAAAGAAAAGTCGAAACTGAAGCATTCAAAGTAATAAATATAGATAAAAAAGCGAAAATCATAACCTTTATGAGTAAGGAAAACGGAGAAAAATTCTCTATAAGATATGTTGGAAAAAACGCTTTCGATATAATAAGCGAGCTTTATGAGAAACGTAAGAAAGCAGAAAGAGGGATTTTAAAGCTATTAAAAAGGATAAGTGATCTGAAGAAGGAGCTATCTAAGTTAGAAGTGAGAGAGACTAAATCATTAATTAAGAAAAGGAGAAAAGCGTGGTATGAAAAATATCGATGGTTTATTTCGTCAGACGGGATCGTAGTAATAGGAGGAAGAGATGCTAAGACTAATGAGTATATAGTTAAGAGATTAGCGAAAGATGATGATATAATATTTCATGCGGATATTTATGGAGGCCCGTTCGTTCTTCTTCCCTCTAAAGCTAAAAGTAAATCCAGTACTATCGCTGAAAGTGCCATATTTGCCGCATCTTATAGCAATGCTTGGAAAGCTGGCTTTAGATCGATTGATGTATACTGGGTGTACGCATCACAATTGTCGAAAAAGGCCAAACCTGGTGAATATTTGAGACCTGGAAGCTTTGTTATCAGAGGTAAAAGGAATTACCTTAAAGGTGTTAAACTAGAGCTTTCCGTAGGATTAGAGGAGAAGAATGCAAATATTAGAATAATGGTTGGGCCCTCTACAGCTATTATGAAGCATTGCAAGGTGAAAATTGATATAGTACCAGGAAAAATGAGAAAAACAACCGCGGCTAAGGAAATTGTAAATAAATTGTTGAGCCGGCTAGGAAGAAGGGTTTGTAAAGAGGAAATCAATATTTTAGCTAATGATCTCATCAACCTTTTACCTCCAGGGGGAGTGGAAATAAGAGGAAAATAATTTAAACAAGGTAGTGTAGTAAGTTAAAAGGGGACGTATATGAGCTTTGGCTTTAAAGAAACCGAATTAAAAGTGAAAGATGTGATGAGTTCTCCGGTAATAACCGTAGACCGAAAGACAAATGTAGCAGAAATCGCAAAGATGATGAGAGAGTTTAAAATAGGGTCTGTAGTTGTTGTTAACAAGAAGGGAGATTTTTTAGGGATAATAACTAAGACCGACATTATAGAAAAGGTTTTAGCTGATAAAAAGGATCCATGTTCAATCAAAGCATATGAAATAATGTCCTCTCCTATTTTAACAGTCAGTTCGGATTTGACACTACAAGAGGCCGCTAAAATCATGAGGAGAAGGGGAGTAAGCAGACTTGGGGTGACTTATAAGAATAAAATAGTTGGAGTCATTTCATTAAAAGATATAATAAGAGTTGCTCCTGAGTTAATAGATCTAAAAGTAGAAAGGGAAAGGATTAGCTCATCTGAGGAGATAGTCCGGAGGGAAGGAACAATCTCTGGTTATTGTGAGTCCTGTGGAAGATGGAGTGATTATCTTAAGGAAATTGATGGTAAGTTTTATTGTAAGGATTGCAGAGTGGATATCTTTGGAGAGGAGGATTAATCCTCCCTTTCACTTCTATCTATTATATCGTGTACTTCAGGTCCTGTTCCTATAAGGGTTACAGGTACTTTAAGTTCCTCTTCTACCCTATTTATAAACTCCTTAGCGTCCTTACTAAGATCTTTCCATCTTTTTTTGTGTTTATCCTCAGGAAATAACAAATCTAATTTCGTTATAGCAATTTGTGTAGCGCTATTTAACATAACAGCCCTCTTAGCTAACTTAAAATTAAATGGAGCGACCCTACGTACTCTTCCAGTTACAGTCGCGACTTCATACCAACCACGTTTTTTAACTTCATCTATCGGCAGCTCGTTCTCTAAGGGCCCCTTTCCAACTCTGGTTACATATCCCTTAAAGACTATGATAACATCCCTTACTTTCTTTGGCCCGATTCCAACATCTGAGCAAATTGATCCAGATGTAACATCCTTGGACGTAACATAAGGGTAAGTGCCATGGTAAAGGGATAAAAATGTTCCCTGAGTGCCCTCAATTATAATATCCCTTCCTTCATCGATAAGCTCGTTTAATTCATACGGTACATCTGTTAGGAATTTGCGTAATTCAGGGACATCTTTAGCTAATTTGAGAATTCTCATGGCTCTATCTCTTTGAGCCGGGCCACATCCACTTCCAGTTGTTCCTATTTTTCCTTTTAAATGAGACGAGCTTCTGTCCTCTTCTATATGTTTCTCCTCTATCACCCCTGCTTGATAATCAATTCTCGCTCTTTCACTTGTTTTAGTTAATTCTATCTCTTGAAGAAAAACTCTAGGGTCAACCAAAACCCCGGGTCCAATGAATAACTTTACATTCGGATTTACAAAACCGCTTGGGATCTGTCTTAACTTGTATTTTACTCCTTGATACACAATAGTATGGCCAGCGTTAGTCCCTACACCAGCCCTGGCTACAGCGGCCACTTGGCTTTTTAAGGAGAGATAGGATATTATCTTTCCCTTGCCCTCATCTCCAAAAAAACCGCCAACAACGATAATCGCGGATATCTCAACCACCCAAAGTCAAAATATGCCCTTAATAAAATTAAGATAATCTAAAGGCCAAATCTTCTTTTTCTACCTTGATAAGTCCTTATTGCGCGCATTAAATCTATCTTTCTGAAATCAGGCCAGTAAACATCTAAAAAGACGAGTTCGCTGTATGCTGATTGCCAAAGTAAAAAGCCGCTTAGCCTTTTCTCACCTGAAGTTCTTATTATGAGATCAACATCTGGATTTTGGAGATGAGACGTATAGAGGTACTTTTGAAATAAATTTTCGTTTATGTCTTTGGGAAGAAGTTCTCCTTTCATAACTTTTTCAGCTATCTTTTTAGCGGCATCTACTATTTCCCCTTTCCCTCCATACGCTATAGCTATGTTAACCGTTAGGGAGTTATTGTTTTTAGTCACTTCCTCCAGCTCCTTCATGGCTTCTTGCAGATCCTTCGGAATTAAGTTCAGCCTACCTATGAACTTTATTCTTATACTTTCTCTCTTAACTTGATCATTATTTTTGAGTTTTTGAAGCTCTTCTC
This sequence comes from uncultured Nitrososphaeria archaeon, assembly GCA_964384015.1. GTDB lineage: Archaea > Thermoproteota > Nitrososphaeria > Geothermarchaeales > CAYLIY01 > CAYLIY01. Next base: position 3,198 of record CAYLIY010000027.1, read on the forward strand.
TAAAAATATTGAAAATCTCATTTACCTCGCGCTGAGGTCTCTTAAAGTTATCTAATGAAAACGCGTAAATAGTCAGAGTTTTTATTCCAAGTTCCCTACACCACCTTATTAGATCCCATACTTTTTTGGCCCCTATTTTATGGCCATACCAAGGTTTAAGATTTCTTGCCGCTGCCCATCTCCTATTTCCATCAAGAATTAGCCCTACATGAGCAGGAATATTTCCATTAGTGATCTGCCTTCTTAACCACTTTTCATAAAGTTTATAAACTCCTGCGCACTCTAATATCCTTCTCAACATGCTTAATCCCTTCTTTTAAGGGTCAAGTACATGACCGAGCTTACAACAAATATTATCACTACGCCAGCTAAAACATACGTGGTTAAAGAGGATATTCCCTTAGAAGGGTTCACTAAAATCCCGGCTAACTCCTTGCCTATAAAATAAAAGACGAAAACTGAAATCGCTATCATCAGATCTCGAAACAACTTTCCTGCTTCTGTAAAAACATCGTAAAGAGTGCCGCCAAATACATAAACAAGAGCCCCAGCAGTAAATATAGGAATAAAACTCTCTAAAAATTTGCCAGTCAAATAAGCCCCATAAGTAAAAGCAAGAGAATTATCAGACATTACAGCCAAATACTCCGGTAATGAACTTATATTAAGATAAGACACATATACCCCAGATATCACGAAAATTATAGAGGCTAGAGTCGAGAAAAACCTAAGTAGATCTATGGAGGGGGCTTTTTTTAAAGAAGATAAGTATTCATCTATTCCGAATCCCTTTATGGCAAATGCGCACCCCAGTATTATTAAAATTATTTCTCCTGCTAATTGTAGTAATCCTAACGCGAGGAGAAAACCTATAATCACTAATGCTATTCCAGGTACACCAATAAAATAGATTCGGTAAGGAGGCTCCTCCCACGCCATTCGTAAATAGCGTAGGAGTAACGCGTAAGTCTCCTCGACTTTTTCGCTATGTTTGACCACAATTCTTTGAATTGAAGATATTTTAACGAAAGAGCTTATTATTGGTATAATTTGCTCATCCGAGAATCCATCTGTTACTAAAATGACATTGTCCGCTGGGAATTTGGACAGTACTTCCCTTAATTCACGAATTATTTTTCGATCAGCCTCTACTCCTCCCTTTTTACTTCCAGATATTATGGCTATTTGCTTATCTTCATGGCTTCTTCCTTCAATTTGATCGAATATTTTAATTGAGGCATAAATAGCATTCCCGTCGGCCTCTTCAGGATCTGCCAATAGAAGCTCCCTAGCTATATCAAGTGCCTCTTCTTTTCCAATTATTGGGGTTTTTCTAGAAGTTTTCAGCTCTACGTCTCCATCTCTGTCAACATTTAGGACCAGGGTCTTTGAAAACGTAGACTCTTCCTCACTCATTCAAAACTAAGTCTCTGTTTCACCTTAAATAAAGCTTCTCAAATAGTTCTTATTTTTTTTGATTAACGTCTAAATAGACTAACCCTTAGATTCTAACACCACTTTGGCATCCAAGACTACAGCTCCCTTCTCATATACAACAACTGGATTTAAATCCAGTTGTTGTATTTCCTCGTTCTCCACTACAAGTCTTGAAACGGAGAGAATAAAATTAATCAAAGTTCTCTCGTCCCGAGGTTTTATATTTCTATATCCGCGGAGGATCTTGTATCCCTTAATCTCTTTTAGCATTTCCATGGCATCTAACCTAGTTAAAGGAGCTATTCTGTAGGAAACATCCTTGAGTATCTCAACAAAGACTCCTCCTAACCCAAACATGATTGTAGGTCCAAATTGAGGATCCTTCAATGATCCTATGATCACTTCAACTCCAGGTTTTGCCATTTTCTCTACCAAAACCCCTATTATATTGGCCCCGGGGCAATCCCTTTTTATGTTTCGAATTATGAACCTATAAGCCTTTTTTACATCTTCCGATGAGCTAAGGTCTATAAAAACCCCGCCCACATCGCTTTTATGCAAAATATCAGGGGATACTATTTTAAGAACTACTGGAAAACCTATTTCTGCAGAAAACTTAACAGCTTCCCTTAAATTACGTGCTAACTTAAATTTAAGAACATTTATACCATAAAGAGAGATAAGCTCTTTAGCTTCTGTTTCCAAAAGGTGTTTTCTTCCTTCCTTTAAGGCTTTTAAAATTATTTCCCTAGCTTTTCTATTAATCATAATTAAATTAATTATCGTTCAATAGCTTAACTTCTCTTCACCGCTGAAAAGTATCCTCGTTATTGCGGCGATTAAGGTTGAAAAATTGCTTAAAGTGACAGAAGACACAGGAATAAAGTGAGTTTTTTCAAAATGATCATACAGAATTTCAGCTATTTTATGTATAAACATGGCCTCCTCGTCCTCGACCCTTTTATGTAAAGCCTCGAGGAGAATTTGTGGTTTCTTAGACCAGATTATCTCCTTTCTTAGCTCAGCTTTTCGCAACAAATCAATTTTTGTAAGGACGTTAATTATCGGCAGTGAAAAACGAAAATATATGGATGCTGAGAGTAAAGCGTTAGAGACGAAATTTTTTGGGTCTTTACAAAAGACTCCGTCAAATAAGAATAATATTACCTTGGAATCAGCATAAAGTTGATCTGCTAGAAATAATCCGCTTGTTCTATAAGCAAATATTTCCATTTGGCCTGGAGTATCCACTATGAGGTAATTTGGTTTTAATTTCATTAATTCCTCGTTTATTCTTTCTATATTATTTGCTATTAGATCCATAGCAAGGAGTAAACTTCCATTTGGCCCTAATCCATATTTGTTCATCAGCTCAGTGGAGTCAACATATTCCCTCACATCCACATCTGGCTCATAAGGTATTTTAAGAACTCCAGGATCAAGATTTAAAACAGCTACTCTCTGTCCTTCACTTTTGAACCATTGAGCAAGAGATGCGCAAAGCTCAGTTTTACCTGATCCAGCTATTCCTACAATAATTATAGCCCCAATCAACGATGATCACTGTTATTTCTTTTTCTCTCTTGATAACCACCAGTTTAAGTATTCAGTTTTTATATCGACCTCCTTTCTTTTTTTGCTCTCTCTAATCTTGAAAATTTCATCAAGAGTCCCTTGAAATCCACAAAAGGAACATAAGTAAACTCTTTGACCCCTAAGATACTTCATTTTGCTTCCGCATTCTGGACAGTTTACCATGAACCCCACCACTAACACTATGGATTCTCGTATTAATTTCTGTAAATCCATTAGGCTCGTATTACCTCACTGCTAATTCGTGACCTTAAACTTATAAATTATCCAATGGCTTACGACATTTGACCGAGCCGATAAAGCTTAATTGAGAGCCATGGGATTTAAAGAAATATTCTACAAAAAGGAGCATTGGAAGATTTTAAAAGACAAAAGAAGAATAGCGATTAAAATTATGGAAAATCTTCAGGAAAATGGTTTAAAATCCGTAATTTATGGAAGCATAGCTAGAGGGGACATTAAGAGGAATAGCGATGTGGATGTTTTCATACCATATAAGGTACCATCATATAGGGTGGAAATGGCATTAGAAAGAGAATTTAAAATATTTGATAGAACAATAGTTCAGGCAACTCCTTTTTATGGAATTAAAGCTTATATCACATTAGATCTGGAGGGAAAAATAACAGTTTCATTTCCTTTAGTGAAATTAACTAGAAGAGAAAGCGAATTTTATAAATTCAGTGGTTCTATGGGCTTAAGTGAGCTAAAAAGAGATATTAGAGTACCAGGAGTTAATAAGAAACTGATTTTAATAGAACCAACAAAATTCGGTCATATAGAGTCACCGGTGATTGGAAGAGAAAATGAAGTAGCAGAGATTCTTGGCATCTCTCCTGATATAGTTCTTGAAAGAGTTAACGTGCTCTGTAGAAGAGAGGAGATCGGAAGAACAGGCGTTTTCCTAAAATACTCCCTCAAAGGCGAAGAAACTTTTGAATCAGCTTTAAAAAGGATAGCCAGAGAGAATGCTTTGGTTAGAAAGTTCATAAAAGAGAGAGAAGGACTTATTTGAGACTTAAATTCAGATTTAAAAGTTAAGAGTTGGTGGGCCGGGCGTGATTTGAACACGCGATCTCTCGGTCACTAAGATCCTCTTATCAGCTTCGCCTCACGAAGATCGAGCGCTTTAACCAGGCTAAGCTACCGGCCCTCAATACCTTTACAATAGCCTAAGGACATAATTAATTTTTCCCAGGTTAAAAAGTCTAATTAAATCCCTAGGAAACAGTTAACGCGGGATTAATCATTAGGATTTCAAAGACGTTTTTAAAGTTTATAAGGTAGTTTAGGAGATTAATGACCGATATTTCATGAAAGCTGCGATTCCTCCGAATTGCTTAAACTCCTTTCCATGCTCAGTTCCGGCGGAAATTACCTTTAATTCGAAACCCATCTCTTTAGATTTCTCATCCAAGTAGTCTATAAGCTCGGTCACTTCCCTTGTCAACACTCCTCTCTTACAAACTGGACATTTTCCCTCTCGTATTACTGTAGGTTTTTGAACCGAGACTCTTTCGCCAAAAAAGCCACAATGTGGACATTTTTCTATAATTACGTAGCCTTCAAAGTTTTCTAGGATTAATACAATTTTAGCGCTTCTATTATGGATAGCCTTCCATACATTTTTTAGCCCATAAATAGCTAATCCTTCGCCACGTGAAATCTCTCTAATAAACTCGTCAACTAATCTCTTCTCGCGTAAGTACTTGGTTTCCTTAAGCAACCCTTTAGCCTTTTCAATCATCTCCCTTATACCTTCTTCACCAGCGTAGTTCAGGTCAATATAGCCGATTATTTTCTCTTTAATTCTGTAATCGAGATATTTAGACTCGCCAAATTCATTTTTAGTAAAGCCAGGCCCTCCTATGATGATCCCGCTTAGCTTATCAGCGTAATCTTGACTTAAGAAAACCTGATTTGCATGCTCAGCTACTCTCCTAAAATACTCTTTTATCTCCATTTCACGTAATCTCTCAAATCTCCTGGCGGACTGACCTCCAGCTCTATGTTTCCCCGGAATCCCAGAGGTATGTTTTGATACCATTTTTATTGAAGATCCCTCAAGGATGGCTATCGCAGCCTCCTCAACGTCCATTGAAATAAGCCCATAAACCTCCTTTTCCTGAAGTAACTCCTTAAGTGGTTCTAGATAGAAGCGGTTATAACACCTGTATAGGCTTATTTTAATCGGCTCCGGAGGAATAATCGTGTATATCTCCATCCTCTCCGAACCAGGCCCCCCATTTTGAGGAATCGCTCCACAAAAAATGACAAGCCCGGTTTCTGGAGTTTCCTTAAATAGCTTTAATCTTTCCATAACCTTAACAATGGCGTTTTGGACGTTTTTCCTTGTTAAGTCGGATTTTATGTTAGCTGATGTTGAGTACTCCTGACGTAAATAACGCATGACATCGCTTATTCTTCGACCTGGAGGGATATAAAGGCTAATCAACTCGGTGCCTCTTCCTACTTTCTTCTCTAGTTTTTTAAGGAGCCTTTTAAGCCTAAGCTTCTCATGCTCGATTTGTTCTTTTTCATAACTTTTGAACATTTTAAGCCTCCTAGAGGTGTATAACCTTTTAGTCTAAGCTCAGAGAGTCTTTAATTAGATTTCATATTTAAGGATGGTGAGAAATGAAACATAAAAGAGTAGTAATAAAGGTAACCGGTTCTCTTTTTGATCTGGATAAAAACAAGGAATTAAGGGAACTTTTTAAGCTTGTGAACTTTGTTAAAGAAATTGTCTTAAAAAACAAAATGAAGATATTTATGATAGTTGGGGGAGGAAGACATTTAAGGGATTATTTAAGCATTTTACGAAGGAGAGGTGTAAATGAAAGTATGTTAGACAGAGTAGGAATAGAGCTAACGAGAGTTAATGCTTTAATTCTGTCCTCACTTTTGGGTGATATATGTTGCGGCGTAATTCCCAAAAGCATCGATGAAGCGTTAATTCTACAAAATTTTGGAAACGTGGTTGTTATGGGAGGCTTAATACCAGGTTTCTCGACAAATGCGGTATCAGCTTTAATAGCTGAGGCAATTAACTCGGATTTGCTAATAATAATGTCTAAAGCTGGAGCTCTTTATGATAAGGATCCCGAGAAATTTAAAGATGCTAAACCAATCAAAAAAGCAAAAATTGACGATGTAAGAAGGATTTTATCTCAATATTGGAGTAAGGCAGGTTATTATCCACTTTTAGATCGAACAGCCATAGAGATAATTAATAGATCTAAGATACCAACGGTTATTATACCTCCAACTGTGGAATCTTTGAAGAAAACATTAGAAGGAGAGTATATCGGAACCTTGATAGTTTTTGATAACCGCTAAATTATTATTGAGGCAATTTTATATCAATTAAGGAGAGGTATGCGGCGGTAGCCAAGCCAGGTCAAAGGCGGAGGGCTCAAGATCCCAGGATTAGAAACCCTCTCCCGCAGAAGTTGGTTTGCGGAGGGGTTCGTGGGTTCAAATCCCACCCGCCGCACTATGTTTATCTGTTCTTAAGTTAATGTTATTTGAAATTTAGCTTTTCCATCATTAATCGTCATTATTTAATCATAATTATGACGATAAAAAGGAGTTTGCTATGAAAACTTCTTAAACCC
>CAYLIY010000028.1:0-9810 GCA_964384015.1 uncultured Nitrososphaeria archaeon
TAAATCCTTTATCCCCGATATTAGATCAAGTAATGTTCTCTCGGTGAGTAGGACGTATCTAGATTCTTCATGAAGACCTCTTTTCTCTCTTAGTCCAAGCTTAGATAGATCACTGCTTTTAATCTTGGATTTATCCACCCAACCATTCATCAACAAATAGATATGTCCTCCTTTATTAAAATTTAAAAACAGAATTCCTTCAAAGAGAGATAATAAGGTCAAATTAAGGAAGAGATCTATAAATGGAGTAAGATCATTTCAATAAAGCCAAAAGCGTATGAGCTTGTCTTTTTCTCCTCTTTCCCTCGATCTTGCCCGTTAACCAATAGACCACGTAAAGAATGAAGAATAGGCCGGTTGCGTAGTAAACAATTAGCATCGGCTCTTGAAAGAGCTCAGGGCGAGTTGACAAATGGACAGATGCTATATAACCTAGGTAGATGAAGACGGCTATCAAGGCGGCAGCTCTCCACAATTTCATGCCTAAATCTTATCTAGAATCGCTTATAGAATTTACTCCGTAGATTAAATCGTATTATCACGGCTTTAACATGAACTGACCTAGAGGCAGGCTTGGCTTATCAACGATCTTAACTATTTAGGTTCGTAAATATTAATGGGATGAGGATAGCAGCTACGGCAGATATCCATGCCCCTCTTTATACAGATTTATTTAAAAAAGCCTTAAATGATTTCTTAAAAAGGAAAATAGATGTAAATTTTTTCGTGATAGCCGGGGATCTGATAGAAAGAGGAGATATAAATCAATTAGATGCCATATGTCCGTTACTTGACAAAATAGACGAGCCGATCATTGGATGCTTTGGAAATAATGAGTATGAGGAGCTGGAGGGCGAGATAATTAAGAAATGTCCAAGGATAAAGTTCCTATCCGATGAGAAGGTAATTTTAAGAACTAGCGACGGAACGGTTGGAGTGATTGGCTCCAGAGGGGCCCTAGATAAACCAACCTACTGGCAGATGAGGAATATCCCCAACATAAGGGCTAAATACAGGGAGAGAGTAGGCAGAATAAAAAAGCTCATAAAGGAACTTAGAACGGATTTTAAAATCCTCTTAATACACTACCCCCCAACCTATAGCATACTGGAGGGGGAAAACCCAAAATTCTTCCCTCAAATGGCATGTAAGCTGTTGGAATCATCCGTAAAGGATGTCGATTTAGTGGTAACAGCTCATGCTCACAAGGGATTAAGAATGGTCGAGGTGGAAGGCGTGCCAATTTATAATGTGGCCCTACCGTTAAACGAGAAAATAGTGGTTTTAAATGTTGAACCTAGGAAAAAAGGATTGGAGATGTTCTTCTAGTGCTATCTCTAATAGATGACATCTTAAAAGAGCTTTCTCATCTAGCTAAGATAAAATCCGTGAGGAAGCATGGGAAATATAGGGTTCTCTTGATGGTATTTGATAAAGCGCATTACCAGATGGTTGTGGATGCATTAAATCGCTTAACTGACACTATTGCTGAAAAGGGAGAGAAAATAACATGTAAACTAACTAAAGGAACCGTTGTTGACATGGGAGCAAAATCCCTTGAGATAAATCGAGGATTTTTCATCGAGCTCTACGACTATGATGGCCTGTCTGTTTATTTCATAAGGGTTTATGAATATGTTAGCGAAACAAAAAGCTGGGTTTCCCTTTATGTAGACGAAAACCCTGAAACACCCTGGTGGATCAAGCAAGAGAGGATGGAACCAAAATGACCGATTGGATATTCACACATGGTGATGGAGATGGAATATGCAGTGGGGCTCTAGCTTTAGCCGCAAATCCTGGCTTTAAGGTCTTTTTTACCCATCCATTTGGGCTATTTGAGGACCTGAAACAGGTGAAAAGAGGTGAAAGGGTTATAATATGCGATATAGCCCTATCTGAGGCTCATTTAGACCAACTACTGAGAAGATTTAAGGAGATCAATGAGGCCTCAAGCCTCGTGTATGTAGATCATCACCCGCTCCCCCTAGATCTAAGGGAAAATGAAATTCCATGCCATGTCGTTCACAGTGATTTTGCATCAGCATCTGAGCTTGTTTTTACCCTCTTTGAGGATAAATTGGATGTTTCATTTTCAAGAATTGCTATCTACGGCGCTGTATCGGACTATTTAGATAATACTCCGAAAATCATAGAGTTATTAAGGCTGTGGGATAAGAGGACGATATATTTTGAGACAGGGGTTTTAGTCCAAGGAATAGAGGGAATGAGGAGAAAATATGACTTTAAAAGGGAGATAGTTAAGCAACTATCCAAGAACATCCCTCCAAGCTTTAACAAGATCCTATTTAACCTAGCCTTGATAAATACTCGGTTTGAGGAGGAGCTCATTAAGATCATAAAAAGAGAGGTGAAAAGCCTTGGAGAGGTGGCATATGTGGTAGATATATCGCCCCTTCTTGGGAAATCGGCTATATATGCCATGTCTGTTACTGGGAATCTCGTAGGAATAGCTGGGGAAACAAGGGGGGAGGTAGTGGACGTGAGCTTAAGAACTAGAAGTGACAAGATAAATTTAAATAAAATTTTGAGGAAAATAGCTGTAAAGATGGGCGGAAGCGGAGGGGGTCATCCTAAAGCAGCTGGAGCAAGAATTCCGAAAGTTTCATTTAAAGAATTCTTAAAAAGGCTAAATGAAGAAATATCCCGATTTAAAGATGATGTTAGGACTAAATGATAGAATTCAAGGTTTACTAGATTGCTATAGGGTTTAGTTAACTTCTCTTAAATTCAGAAAATCCTTAATTTAGGATGAGATGAAAATAATCCCGATAAGCTTTGATTCGATGGGAACCAGGAGCATGGCGACCTATGTTGAGACAAAGGACGTTAAGATATTCATAGACCCTGGAGTGTCCCTTGCTCCCTCGAGATATGGCCTTCCACCTCATAAGGTGGAAATAGAGAAGATGAACAGAGATTGGGAGGAGATAGTTAAATACGCGCTAAGATCAGACGTGCTTGTGGTCTCCCATTACCATTATGACCATCATGATCCGAACAGTGATCTGGAGATATATGATGGCAAAGTACTCCTCATAAAACATCCGAAGGAGAACATAAATCTAAGCCAGAAACAAAGAGCAGCTTATTTTCTAGAGCAAATAAGGAATAGACCCAAAAAAATAGAGTTTGCCGACAATAAGGAGTTCTCCTTCGGGAATACGTTGATCAGATTTTCTAAAGCCGTTTTTCACGGTACCAACCCCAGACTGGGGTATGTGATCGAGACCATGGTAGATGATGGATCCTATCGCTTCATACATACAAGTGACGTGGAAGGGCCGTCAATCGAGGATCAAGTTGAGTTCATATTGAATAATAAGCCGAATTTGGTGTTCATAGATGGTCCTTTATCGTACATGCTGGGCTTCAGATACAGCAGAAGAAGCTTGGAGGAATCTGTTGAAAACTTGATGAGAATAATAGATGAGTGCCCCCTTGAATCTCTTGTCATCGACCACCACCTTCTAAGGGAGCTTGTTTGGCGTGAGAGGATAAAGAAGGCCGTGAATTATGGGGCTAAAAAGGGAATTAAAGTAATATCTGTAGCGGAGTACCTGGGGAAAAAGCCAAATCTCCTTGAAGCAAGGAGAAAGGAGCTTTACGGGAAAAAATAGTTCATTAAGTTTCGTTCCGCTATAGCGGTTTAAAATCTCAGGCTTAATTTAACCTACCTTCTCAAAAGTACCCTTAGCTTTACACTGTGGGCAAACTCTTGGCTTGCATCTAGCCGTTTTCTCATATCCACAGTTTTTACATTTCCAGACGGCCAATTCGATCACCAACCCTTCTAATGCCTTTGTGTTTTAAAGGGTTAATTATCCGAGGAGGCTTAATTAGACGTAAACTTAGGTTTTCTTAAGGTTTAAGTTAGAGGAGATTAAATTAATCTGCCTACGACTGTTACGGGTTTTTTTATCAACTCTTTGACATCTGGAAGTCCAGAAGGATCAATAGCTGTTAAAATAACAGTTGATGGGCCGGCAGATTTTTTTAAATCAATTTTCTCCCTCTTAAAAAACTCCGCTGATAATTTTGAATCCTTAGCTATGACTATAGCCTCAGCAGCTATTCCTCTAGATCCAACTGGAATCACTTCATGAACTGACTTGCTTTTTAACAAGTTGGTAATATCACCAAGGTCGGCGATTAGTTTTCTATCAGCTTTATCCTTAATCGCTCTAACTACTTCATCTCCAACTAGCGGTTTTCCTATAGCTACTAATAAATCCCCGCTTTTTGCAGACCCTACTTTAAACTCCTGTTTTTTAACTAATCCAAGAACAGTTATGCCTACACTCGTCTGAACAGTGGTCACGTTCTTCTCAAAATGGCCTGTTATCCTCACGCGATCTCTTAACCCTGTTTCCTCTAGCTCACTTATTATGCCGTTAAGTATTCCCTGTCCGGTTGGATGAGGCTCGTTGCATATCACGTTTACCAACGCGAAGGGCTTAGCCCCTGTAGACATGACATCCATTAAGGCAACTCTAGCTGTTAATTTACCAACATAATATGCATCTATTCTAACTGAATCCATTGGCTTAGACCCTATTCCCCCCGCACCATCACAGCCAATCACCAGAAGCGTGTTATCACCGATATCGAACACTAATACATCCCTGTGTGTTTCCACAGGCTTCATTTTTATCGTCATCAAACTATCTCACCAATTAGGGCATAAGGTTTCTTAAGTTCCTTTATCACGCCATTTATCCCATCCCTATCAACGGAAATAAGAATAGACGTTGCCGGTCCAGCTGATTTCTTCAAATCAAACTCAATATTCTCATAAAAACGAATTTGGCGTCCTATGGAATGAGCTAAAAATCTCGCTTTATGAAGTATTCCCATCGTATCAACTGGGATTATCTCATGAACCCTCTTCGTTTGCAGAAACTGGATAACATCCCTAAGATCAGCTATTCTATGATATCTTTCAGCTTCTATGACCTCCTCACCAACATGGGGTTCGCCCACCGCTATTATGACATCTCCAATCTGGGTAGTCCCTACCCTCAAATCCCCCTCAAGCCCTAACCCAACAACGGTAATTCCTAAGCCAGTTTGTTCAACGCTTATGTTCTCCTCAGTGTTCACGCATAATATCTGTGGGTCAAGATCTATCTTCCTCATCTCCGACTTAATCCCCCTCGTGATGTTAAAACCTGTTGGGCTCATTTCAACGCTTAAAGTTGCTATAATGGCTATCGGCCATGATCCTGTAGATAGAACATCCATTAAGGCAACTCTAGCCATCATCTTCCCTAAGGTGAAGCTATCCGTCTTCACTTTGTCCATCTGTTTAGGTCCTATTCCTCCAGACGACGTATAGCCGATAGTTAGGATCATTCTATTCGGGAACTTTATGAACATGCAATCATCCCTCCTAGTTATCGCTAGATTAGAGGGAGTTATCCTTGGCCCTAAGGTTACCACGAAGCTATTAGCCGTTTTTAACAAATGTAGATACATAACTAATGCTTGACGCACGATTTCGGACTTAGTTAACCCATATCGACGCGATAACGATGCTATATCGTCCACCAACTCCTCTGACAATCGCACATTGACGACCTTCTTGGTCCTCATTTTTCGTAGTACATATGTAACATATTTAGATAGGCTTATAAAGCCCCCAAGCGTAGCCTCGAGAGGAAGATGAGTAGGGAAAGAGGGATAATAGTCCTTGCTAGGGTAGGGATTCTGTCCGCTTTAAGCGCGGTTGGAGCGATGATTCCAGTACCAAGTCCTGTGGGTTCTATAGCACTGGATTCCTTTCCAGGTTTCTTCGCGGCTATAGCTTATGGCCCCCTCGAAGGAGCCCTTGTCTGCGCCGTAGGTCATATGGCATCAGCCACAAGAGCGGGATATCCCCTTGGTTTCATTCACGTCTTAGTTGCGCTTTTAATGATGGTCGTGGGCATAGCGACAGCTGTTATCAGTAAAAAGTTTGGAGTGATTCCCGGTTTAATAGTTGGGGTTTTAATTAACACAGCCGGAGCGCCTCTGGCCATACCTGTTTTTGGCTTTGCTATCCTGCCAATATTGGTTCCATTTTTAGCGATAGCAGCTGCTTTTAATGCTTTCTTAGCTGGCCTAGTATATGGGGCCTTAAGGAAAAGAGGGATTCTCAAGCAAATTTAGCACGCATTTCCTTCAGACAAGCAGATGTAATTGACTATGTAAATACCCAAACGTGTAAAATTTATGAAGTGCTATTAAAAACGTTTATTAATATGGCAAGCGTTTCTGTTGAAGGGCAGTTGTGGTAAAGGAGGCGTTTTTAACCTCATTTTCCAAAAAGAATGGGACAAAAACGATCTCAGAGCTCATTAAGTCATCAGCTTCTGGGCCTTCAGCTGGCTTAACTAGAAGGGATTTCCTCAAGTACACAGCTGTGGCTGTAGCTACAGCTATGGCCGCAGGCGCGTTTGTTTGGTTTCTAAAACCAACTGAGGAAAGAGTTCCGATGGCTCCTAAAAAACTCAAAACAGCTTTTATACCATCAACTCCCATAGAAGAGCCCTGGGTAGGTGTAATACATCACGCTCTTCTGAAAGCCCAGGAAGAGTTTGGAATAGAATACGATTACACGGAGAATGTCCCATATTCCGATATACCAAGGGTTGCCAGGGAGTATGCTGGAAGAGGCTTCAACGTGATATTTGCTGATGTTTTCGGATGTGAGGAGGAAATAAGGGAGGTTGCTAAGGACTTTCTAGACGTTTACTTTGTGCTTGGATCAGGGGCTGGACCGGTTGAGCCTAACGTATGCGTTTTTGACGATTGGATTCATGAGCCAGCATACATATGTGGAATGATCGCTGGAAAGCTGACAGATTCGGATGTCCTTGGAGTTGTGGGTGGTTACGCCATTCCTGAAGTGAACAGGCTGATAAATGCCTTTAAATATGGAGCAAAAGAGGTTAATCCTGATGTAAAAGTAAAAATAACTTTTATCGAAAGCTGGTTCGATCCACCAAAGGCTAAGGAGGCTGCCACAAGCCAAATAGACATGGGCGCAGATGTTATATATGCTGAGAGATACGGCCCTATGGAAGTGTGTAAAGAAAGACGAATTCCGTGTTTCGGCAATTTACTTGACCAGTGGGAGGAGGCCCCAGAAGTCGTGATAACAGGGCCTGAATGGGATATGTGGCCAACTGTTAAGGAGGTTTTTACGTCAATATTAGAGGATAGATGGCAAGCAAGAGACCTAGCAGAGTGGTCTATGATGGCGAAAGGAGGCGCAAAACTGGCTGGATGGCCCGGCTGGCATAACTACGAAGAGAGATTGTATCCAGAGATTGTTGAGAAGATCAATAAAAGGGGCATAATAGAGATGGTGGACAGACGGATAAAGGAGATACTTAACGGTACTTTCAGGGTTCCTGTCGACGAGGCAACTCCAATATCTGATTAATTCCCTCCTTATTTTTAATTTTAAGATGATAGTGAAGGGAATGGAGGAAAGAGAACGAAGGAAAGCAGTTGAAATGAAAAACATAGTTAAAGTTTTCCCAGGAGTGATGGCAAATGATCATGTTGACTTTGAGGCTAGAACAGGAGAAATACACGCGTTACTTGGAGAGAACGGCGCTGGAAAGACGACTTTAATGAACATACTTTATGGAATCTACCGCCCTGATGAAGGGGAAATTTACATCTTCGGAAAAAGGGTTAACATCTCATCCCCGAGAATGGCGATAAAACTAGGCATTGGAATGGTCCATCAGCACTTCACATTAGTTCCTAAACTAACAGTAACTGAGAATATAATCCTGGGAGCTAAGTCAACGGGCTTCTTGTTGGATCTCAAGGAGGCCAAGAGGAGAATAGAAAACCTCTCGAGGGAGTATGGATTAGCCATCAACGTTGACGCAAAAGTGGAACAACTCTCGATTGGAGAGCAACAAAGGGTCGAGATATTGAAAATGCTCTATAGAAATGCAAAAATTCTGATTTTAGATGAGCCGACATCAGTTTTATCTCCCCCTGAGGTTAAGCGGTTATTTAAAACGCTAAGACTAATGGCCGATCAAGGGAAGACTGTAATTTTTGTTACTCATAAACTTAAGGAAGCTCTTGAGATAAGCGATAGAATCACCGTGTTAAGGAAAGGGAGAAATGTAGGTACGTTTTTACCTTCAGAAGTATCGATTAAGAAGTTGTCTAAACTCATCGTTGGTGAGGAAGTTGGGGCTCAAATTTCAAGGAGGAAACATGGCAGACAAAAGGAGGCCCTGAAGATAATCAATTTAACCGTATTGAACGATAAAGGATTGAAAGCTCTAAATGGGATCTCCCTTAAAGTTCACAAAGGGGAAATCCTAGGAATAGCAGGAGTTGCTGGAAATGGTCAAAGGGAATTAGCTGAAGCAATAATTGGGCAAAGAACACCTAAAGACGGAAAGATACTTTTAAACGGCGTGGACATAACGGGTAAGACTCCAGCTGAGGTAAAATCTCTTGGAGTAGCTTACATCCCCGAAGATAGGACTAAAGATGGAATAATGCCTGATTTATCTGTGATTGAAAATCTAATCCTGAACAGCTTTCGGGAGAAGTTCATAAAAAGCTTGTTCTTCATAGATAATAAGAAGGCTAAAGAACGCTCAAGGGAGCTAATCACGAAGTTTGGCATTAAGGTGACAGATTTGAACTCTAGGGCATCTTTACTTTCAGGTGGAAACATTCAAAGGCTAATTCTTGCATCTGAACTCTCAGGAAGAATAAAGCTTTTAGTAGCTTGTCAGCCAACCAGAGGGCTCGATGTTAAGGCAACCGAATATGTTCATGAGATTTTAATGAATTTAAGAAATGAAGAGGTCGCTATTCTCCTTATATCAGAGGATCTAGATGAGATAATCAAGTTAAGTGATAGAATAGCTGTTATCTATCAAGGAGAGATTCTGGGGGAATTTGAGAGGGATAGCGTTAACCGCGAAAAAATAGGTATGTTGATGGCTGGTGTGAGGGTTGAGAGTGGAGATTAAAAGGAGGGAGTCATACTCAATTTGGTCTAAAGCAATATTTACCACTCTCTCTATTCTCCTTACATTTCTTATAGCATCTTCTTTGATCATACAAGCCGGGGTTAACCCATTTTATGCGTATTATCACCTCTTTCATGGAGCATTGGGGGATAAACTAGCTCTAACGGAAACCCTAGTCAAGTTCTGCCCCCTTCTTCTATGTGGTCTTTCGGTCTCCATCGCCTTTCTATGCAAATTCTGGAACATAGGGGCGGAAGGACAGCTTTATCTAGGAGGATTAGTAAGCGCTCTTTTCGGTGTTTATTTTGCGGGGGCTCCGAGCTATCTCATAATTCCCCTCATGATTTCAAGCGGCTTTCTCGCAGGGGCCTCATGGGCAGCCATACCCGCGTATTTAAAGGCAAGGCTAAACGTTGATGAGGTAGTTACCACATTGCTGGGGAACTGGATAGTTTATTTTGCGACTTCCGCGATTCTTTATGGGCCTTGGAAGAACCCGGTCACCGGTTGGCCAGAATCTCCACCGATAATCGAAGCCTCAAGACTACCTAAGCTTGTTCCAGGGACAAGATTACACCTAGGGGTAGTGTTCGCAATCATCATCGCAGTTATCTACTACGTTATATACAACAAGACGATGTGGGGGTTGGAGCTCAAGGCAATAGGTTCCAACCCAAGGGCTGCTGAAATCAGAGGAATAAAGGTCTTCAGAAACTTCATCTTGGCGGCTATACTTAGTGGAGGAATAGCTGGATTAGCAGGAGTTTTTGAAGTAGCTGGTATTTAC